>JBDSQB010000014.1 GCA_039930045.1 Chthoniobacterales bacterium
TGAAGCATCCACGCCGTATTACTATTCGACGTATGAACAGCCTGTCGTCGTCGTGAATTCAACAAGTGGGAAATACGCAAGTGTTTCGTTGCCCGGCGAAGACGAAATCCGCCTCACCGACAAGCCCAAGGTCATCATCATCGGTGGCGGACCTAACCGCATCGGGCAAGGGATCGAGTTCGACTACTGCTGCGTCCACGCTGCGTTCGCGATGAAGGAGCTGGGTTTCGAGTCGGTGATGATCAACTCGAACCCGGAAACGGTTTCGACCGACTACGACACCAGCGACAAACTCTATTTCGAACCGCTGACTCTGGAGGACGTGCTCAATATTTACGAGCGCGAAAACGTCTGGGGCGTGATCGTGCAGCTCGGCGGACAGACCCCGCTCAATCTTGCCAATGCGCTGCAAGCCAACGGCGTGAACATCATTGGCACCTCGCCGAAGAGCATCGAAATGGCCGAGGATAGGAAACATTTTTCCGAATTATTGCACCGCCTGGGATTGCTTCAGCCGCCGAATGGAACTGCCACGAACGAAGATGAAGCCGTCGCCATCGCAGCTCGTGTGGGCTACCCGGTGGTCGTGCGTCCGTCGTTTGTTTTGGGTGGTCGCGCGATGGAAATTGTTTATCACGAGGACGACATTCGCCGCTATATCCGCACCGCCGTGGATGCGAGCCCGGAGCGTCCGGTATTGGTGGATCGCTTCCTTGAGGACGCCACGGAAGTTGATGTGGACTGTCTCGCCGATGGCGAGCGCGTCGTGATTGGCGCGATCATGGAGCACATCGAGCAGGCAGGCATTCACAGCGGCGACAGCGCGTGCGTGATACCAAGTTTTTCGCTGAGCCTGACAGTGCTCGCAACCATTTCCAAAGCGACCAAAGACATGGCGCGGGAACTCGATGTGCGCGGTCTGATGAATGTGCAGTTCGCCGTAAAAGGCGAAACGGTTTACGTGCTGGAGGTAAATCCGCGCGCTTCCCGCACGTCGCCATTCGTTTCAAAGTCGATTGGCGTTCCGCTCGCCAAACTGGCCGCGAAAATCATGGTTGGAAAAACGCTGGGCGAGTTAGGTTTCACTGAAGAAATCATCCCGAAACATTTCTGCGTGAAGGAAGCCGTTTTCCCATTCATTCGCTTCCCCGGTATCGACATCGCACTTGGACCTGAAATGAAATCCACCGGCGAAGTGATGGGCATTGACGAGGATTTCGGCATCGCCTACGCCAAATCTCAGATGGCTTCCCAGCCGCCGTTGCCGTCAGGAGGAAATTTGTTTATCTCGGTGAAAGACAGTGACAAGGCCGCCGCGCTGGAGATGGCTCCCGAGTTTATCAAACTCGGGTTTACTCTCTATGCGACGTCTGGCACCGCTGCGGCGATGCAAAAACTGGACATCCCGGTGAAGAAACTTTTCAAGATCAGCGAGGGTCGTCCGAACGTTCTCGACATGATCAAGAACGGCGAAATCCAGTTCATCATCAACACGCCGAGCGGCAAGTCGCCGAAGCAGGATGAGGTGAAAATCCGCAGCGCGGCTGTGGCTGCACGGCTCGCGATTATGACTACGCTGAGCGCCGCCCGCGCGAGCATTTTGGCGATCCGCTCCTTGCAAACTAAGACGTGGAACGTGAAGCCGCTCCAGGAATACCACTCGCGCTGAGGCGAGTCGCACTCGGCTCTTAGTTTCCGGCCTCCGCTGCCAGCAACTTGCGGTAGAGCGCCTCGATTTTCTTTTTGCGCTGCGGCACCGTCGCGGTCCAATGCTGCGCTGCGGATCGCACGAAAAATTCCTGCTGGGCAGCGTCCTCACGAATCTGGCTTGGCGAGATTTTTTTCGAGCCGGAGGGTTGTTGCGGCTTCTGTCGTTTGCTTAATGAGGCCGCTGCCGCGTTGCGCTCCGTGCAGATCGAGCGCATTTGCTGACACATTTGGCCGGCCATTTGCCAGGCGGGTTGCAGCTTGCCAAGCTTGGCTTTTTGCTCGTTCACGGCATTTTCGAGAGCAATGAAATCCGGCTTCAGCGTCACAGGAGTAGCACTGAAATCATTCCAAAGCAGGGGCAGATTGCTCGCCATCACTGGACTCATCAACTCCGAGGGCTTTTGCTCATCCACCACGATCGGAGGGGCCAGAGTGGTGCCGTCCGCACTCGACTCAGCCACGGCTACCGCTGGCTTCTCGTGGCTCATGTGCGTGTAGTAATAATAACCGCCTCCGCTAGCAATGATCAGGAAAATGAAGAGCTTTACGTAGCTCATGAAGTTGGCAAACTTTTCCTTGGAGCTGAGGTCGTTCATGCAGATGCGAAAGGGGCAGACGATGCGCGCAACTTTATCACCTCGCAATGCAAATCGCCTGGAGACAATGGGTTGACGCATCCGCCGCAAAAGAGCATTTTTAGCCTCTATGGCTTCTTATGATTTGATCGTGATCGGTGGCGGACCCGCCGGGTATGTTGGTGCGATTCGCGCGGCGCAACTGGGCAAAAAAGTGGTGTGCATCGACAAAGACCGCGCTGGCGGCACCTGCCTGAACTGGGGTTGCATCCCGACCAAATCGCTCCTGCGCAATGCCGAGCTTTATCACCTCATGGCGCACAAGGCCGAGGAACTCGGGCTTAAATTCGACAATCTTTCCTACGACTGGAGCAAGGTCATTTCCCGCAGCCGCGGCATCGCCGACAAACTCGCGGGCGGCATCGAATTTCTCTTTAAGAAAAACAAGATCGACTACGTGCTTGGTGATGCCGACATCAAATCCGCTGGCAAGGTCGAAGTCAAAAAACGCGACGGCAAATCAGAAACTTACGAGGCACCGAACATCCTCGTCGCCACCGGCGTCGCCACCCGCGAGCTACCGGGCTTCCCGTTCAATGGCACCACCGTCGTCGGCAGCAAGCAGGCCATGGTCCTCGCCAAACAACCGAAAAGCATCGTCGTCATCGGAGCAGGTGCCATTGGCGTCGAGTTCGCCTATTTCTTCAATGCCTATAAAACGCAGGTCACCATCGTCGAAATGATGCCCAACGTCCTCCCCATTGAGGACACGGAAATCAGCGCCACCTTGGAAAAATCCCTCGTCAAACAAGGGATGAAAATCCTCACCAGCACCAAAGTCACCAAGACCGAGACGACTTCCAACGGAGTCAAAATCACCGTCGAAAGCGCCAAAGGCAGCGAAGTCCTCGAAGCTGACGTCTGCCTCGTCGCCATCGGCGTGGTACCCATTATTCCTGGCGGCATTGACCTGAAAAAAACCGATCGCGGCTACATCATCGTCAACGACCGCTACGAGACCAGCATCCCCGGCATCTACGCTGCTGGAGATATTATCGGGCCGCCCTGGCTTGCCCACGTCGCCAGCTTCGAGGCCAAGGAAGCCGTCGAGGGGATGTTCAACAAAACGCATCAGCCCAAGAAAGTCGGCATCTTCCCCGGTTGCACCTACTGCCATCCCCAAGTCGCCAGCGTCGGACTCACCGAACGCGCCGCCAAGGACACGGGACTCGAGTTTAAAGTCGGTAAATTTCCCTTCCAAGCTAGTGGCAAAGCCATGGCGGTGGGAGAAATGGAAGGCTACGTCAAACTCATCTTCGGCGCGAAACACGGCGAAATTCTCGGCGCGCATATCATCGGCGCAGAAGCCACCGAACTCATCGCCGAACTCGGGCTCGCCATTAACATGGAAGCCACCATGGAGGACATCGAAGCCACGATCCATGCGCACCCGACCCTCAGCGAAGCCGTCCACGAAGCTGCCGGCGCCGCCGAGGGCATGGCCATCCATATCTAACTCCGCGCCAAAACTCGATGCCTGTTTACACAGAAACGATCGAGGTGCGGACGCAGGGAAAGGGGACCACGGAGATCACGGAACGCATCGCCGAAGTGGTGCGGAAGTCGAAAGTGCGCGACGGCCTCGTGACGGTCTTCATTCGCCACACGAGTGCGAGTCTGATCATATACGAAAATGCCGACCGCTCAGCGCGGGTGGATTTGCATGAGTTTTTCGAGCGCCTCGTGCCGGAGAATGCGGTCTACTTCACGCACGTGCTAGAGGGTGGGGACGACATGCCGAGTCACATCCGAATGGTGCTCACGCGAACGTCGGAAACGATCCCGTTGGTCGATGGCCGCCTCGCTCTGGGAACGTGGCAGGGAATATTCCTCTTCGAGCACCGCCGCGCGCCGCACCGCCGCGAACTCGTGGTGACGGTGCTGGGTGAATAGGTGCGCTTAGCTTTTTTGAGGAGCCTCGGGTGCTTCCTGGTGGCGGCTCCAGAACAGGAAGACGGCTCCAATCAGAATCATAAAGAGGGAGTAAAACTGGCCACGGGTGAGGGGACCGAAGAGTGAGGCATCAGGCTCGCGGAATTGCTCGCCAGAGATGCGGGCGATGGCGTAGAGGATGAAAAAAAGGCCGGTGAGGACGCCGCGGCGGACTTTCATTTTTGTGCGAACCAGCCAGAGAATGGCGAAAAGGAGGAGGCCCTCCAGCACGGCCTCGTATAGCTGCGACGGGTGGCGTGGGTTTAGCACGTCGCGGAGGAGATCGCGGAGCGTTTCGCTGCGACGAGCTTCATCGATGATCGCCTGTGGCGAGGTCAGCGTGGCTGGATATTGGCTGAGGGCGCGGTCCAGCTCGGGTAGCTTCTGGTTCCAGATGATGGGATCTTGGAGCTCTGCGGGAAATTGCATGGCCCAGGAGACGTGGGTGATCCGACCGTAGAGTTCGCCATTGATGAAGTTGGCCATGCGTCCGAAAAAAAGGCCAATCGGTGCGACGACGACCAGATTATCTCCCAGTCCGGTCCAGGAGATCTTATGTTTTCTTGCATACCAAAGTGTGTAGAAAAACAACCCCAAGATACCGCCGTGACTCGCCATGCCGCCCTGCCAGACGCGGAAAAATACGAGCGGGTCGGATAGTAATCCGGCCAGATCGTAGAAAAGAAAATAGCCCAACCGTCCACCCAGAAGCACGCCGAACAATGCGGACCACGTGATAAAATCGCTGACCTGAGCGGGCTTTAACTCCGAGTAGCCGCGTTCAGCCAGATGGCGGTAAAGCCAGGTTCCGACCATAAAAGCGGAGACATAAGCGAGCCCGTACCAGCGGGGTCCCATGCCATTGGGGAACTGAAAAACAAAAGGGCTGAGATGGTGAACGTAATAGGCAAACATGAAAAAAATGGGTTAGGCAATTTCGATAACCATGGCAGTCGTGTTGTCCTGCCCGGATTGCTCGACGGCCTGCTTGACGAGCCGTAAAGCAGGATTGAGAGCGGTCTCCTGGGCGGAGGGAAAGCGCAAAAGCTGGTGAATTCGATCGTCGTGCAGGCCTTCGTTCAGCCCGTCGCTACAGATGAGAAACATGTCGCCCGGCTCGCAGCCGACCGCGCCAATTTGCGGGTTGATGTAACGATGATTCGCACCGAGAGCCTTTTGCAAGACGTTGCGCCGTGGGTGGTTGCGCGCCTCGTGCTGGCTGATTTTTTCGTTGCGATAGAGCCAACCGACGTAGGTGTCGTCTTCGGAAATCTGTTGAATACTGCCATTGGAATGCGGCAGATAATAGATGCGGCTGTCGCCCACGTGGCCAAAAAACATCCATCCCGGCCGGAACCAGGTAAGACTCAAAGTCGCCCCCATTCCATTGCAATCCTCATCACTGGAGCCCAGAAAGACCAGGGAGCGATGGATTTGCTCGAAGAGTTCGCCTAGCACATCGCCAAATCCGGTGCTCAGGCCGGCAGCCTCCAGGCGAAAGGATTTCGGCAGCAGCCGGGTGATTTTTTCAACGGCAACCCGACTGGCAAATTCGCCGGCATGAGCCCCCCCCAAGCCATCGCTGACGGCAAAAGCGAAATCGCCGAGCGCCAGTGTACCGTCGCCAGTTTTGCCAAGATAATGCACTTCTTGGGCATTGAATTGGAGGCCCAGGAAGGAGTCCTCGTTGTTTTTCCGCACCCGGCCCACATCGGTATGGCCGTGCCAGTGAAGCGTCTGCGCGGCTGTGATGGGATTATTTTCCATGGACCTCGTCGGGTGCCAGCAGGGTGGCAAATTCAAAGTCGATCACGCAGAAGCGACCCAAAGTCGAAGAGTAGGTGATGTTCCGCGCGTCCCTGTCCTCGTGACGCACGCCATAGGGCTCCAACTCCGCGAAAATTTCCGCCGCACGGGCGTCATCGATATGGTCCACCCGTGTGCCGCAACTGGTGGTAATGATCTTTAGCTCCTGCGGAAAAGATTCCAGCAGCCGGGGAACAAAGGGACAATGAACCTGCTCAAGGTGTTGCAGGACAGTGACTTCCGTGGCGAAACGTTTCTCCGCATCAGGTCCACGAAAGGTTTTGTGCACCCGTCCATCGTAGCCGATGCGCACCAAAGCGCGCTGGGTGTCCTTCACTTTTTCCACGTCACCATGATGCGATGTTTTCCCGACGGGGCAAGTGCGGGTTTGAGGAACCTCTGGCCATGTGGCATCGGAATTGCGTATATATGTTCTGCGTCGAAAACTGCAGTTAAGTTGCACAAGAAACAACAAACCATAGGTCAAATTGGCGCGACCTGAGTAAAAAAAGACAAATAAGTTAACCAACCCAATATGGCAAAGTACAAACTGGAATATATCTGGCTAGACGGCTACAGCCCCGTCGCCAATCTCCGTGGCAAAACGCAAGTCAAAGAATTTGCGGACTATCCCACTCTCGAAGAGCTCCCCATGTGGGGATTTGACGGCAGCTCCACCCGTCAGGCCGAAGGCCACAGCTCCGATTGCTTGCTGAAACCCGTCGCCTCCTACCTGGATACGACCAAGGAAAACGGCATCATCGTCATGTGCGAAGTGTTGCTCGCCGACGGCACGCCGCATCCCACCAACGACCGTGCGACCATTCTCGACGATCCAGGCACCTGGTTCGGCTTTGAGCAGGAATATTTCCTCTACAAAGACGGCCGTCCGCTCGGTTTCCCGAAAGAAGGTTATCCCGCTCCGCAGGGCAAATATTACACCGGCGTCGGCTACGATGCCGTGGGTGATATCGCCCGCGAAATCGTCGATACCCATCTCGATCTCTGTCTCGACGCTGGCATTAACCACGAAGGCATCAATGCCGAAGTGGCCAAGGGCCAGTGGGAATTCCAGATCTTCGGCAAAGGCTCCAAGAAAGCCGCTGACGACGTCTGGGTGGCACGTTATCTCCTTGAGCGCCTCTGCGAAGGCTATGGCGTCGATGTGAACTACCATTGCAAACCACTCGGCATCGATCTCGACTGGAACGGCTCGGGCATGCACTCCAACTTCTCCACTGAATACATGCGCGAAGTCGGCGGCAAACCTTACTTCGAGTCCCTCATGGCGGCATTCGACAAATACAAAAACGAGCATATCGCCGTTTACGGACCAGACAATCACCTGCGCCTCACTGGTCTGCACGAGACGCAGTCCATCGATAAATTCAACTACGGCATCGCCAACCGCGGCGCCTCGATCCGTGTCCCACACAGCTTCGTCAACGCCGGCTACAAGGGCTACCTCGAAGATCGTCGTCCGAACTCCCAAGGCAATCCCTACAAAATCGCCAGCCGCATTTTGCAGACGATCCAGACCGTTCCGACTCCGTAATTCAGCAGTCAATCAAAACAAAAACGCCGCATCTTCGGGTGCGGCGTTTTTTGTTTTTCTGGAACTGGTCTCAGTCGAGTTCCAGTCCTACGGGGCAATGATCCGAGCCCATCACGTCTTGCAAAATCCACGCGCGTTTGATCCGCGGCTTGAGACTTTCCGAGGCCAGAAAATAATCGATCCGCCACCCGATGTTCCGCGAACGGGCATCGCTCATCTGGCTCCACCAACTGTAGTGGCCGCCCTCCGGTTGGAAAATCCGAAATGTGTCCAGCAGACCTGCGGAAACAAAGGTATCGAACCCGGCTCGCTCCTCTGGCGTAAAGCCGTGGGTTTTCTCGTTCCCTTTCGGCCGCGCCAGATCGATCGGCGTGTGAGCCACATTGAAATCGCCGCAGATCACGACGGGTTTTGTTTTTTCCAGCCGTTTCAGGTGAGCGAGAAAATCCCGATCCCAGCGCTGGCGATATTCCAGCCGGGAAAGATCGCGCTTCGAGTTGGGCACATAGACATTCACCAGAAAAAACGTCTCATACTCCGCCGTCAGCACGCGGCCTTCGCGGTCGTGCTCGCCGATGCTGATTCCTTTCGTCACCGAGATTGGCTTCACCTTCGAGAGAATCGCCGTGCCTGAGTAACCCTTCTTTTCGGCCAGATTCCAATGCGACTCGTAATGCTCCTCCCAAGCGGCGTGGCTGATGATTTCGCTGAGCTTCGTTTCTTGCAGGCAGAGGACGTCCGGCTTTTCGGTTTCGAGGAACTCCTGGAAATTTTTCTTCAGAATGGAGCGGAGCCCGTTGACGTTCCAGGAGAGGAGTTTCATACGACTGCAAGACATCACGCGCTCCGGGGCTTGGCAAAGAAATAGTTCTGGTGCGCTCACCGCTGGAAACAAAAACCGCAGTCCCGGTGACAGGACTGCGGCTCTTATTTAACACGGCAGATTAACGGTGCCGTGGCCCACGGGCTCCACCACCAGGAGGAGGCCCGGCTGGACCCGCGTCATCACCACCATCGGGCGGCATTGGTGGGCGCGGTGGACGGGGCGGGCGGATTTCATCCTCGGTCAACTGGCCGTCCTTGTTCTTGTCGAGCGTCTTGAGACTGTCGGGAGCCTGAGTGATTTCCTCGGCGGAAATCTTGTGATCATGATTTTTGTCGAGCGCCTGGATCAACGGCGGCGGGGGCGGACGATGACCGGAATGTTCACGGCGCGGCGGACGAGTTTCATTCGAATCACCCTCCGGTGGAGTGGGCGGCTTGGGATGAAGTTCGTCCTCAGTCAACGTGCCATCTTTATTGAGGTCGAGCGTGCGCAATGCATCGGCTGCGCCCGCGATTTCCTCGGCAGAAATGACGCCGTCCGCATTCGCATCGAGCGCACGGATGAGGGGTGGCGCAGGTGGACGATCCGGCGGCTGCTCGTCCTCACCGGCAGGCGCAGGCGATTGCGTGGGAGTGGCTGGGGTGGACTTGGGTTCGGCTGGCATCTGGGCCGACGCAGCGGTGCAGAGGGCCAGCAGAGTTAGGAGTAACGGTTTATGTATTTTCATAGTTTGGGTTTGAGTTGACGTTTCGTCGGGCAGTGATGCCCAACTGCTCCTAAATAATCACCTCATTGTTAAGCCCGTATGAAGACGGCGCGGAAAATTGTTAAGGGATTGTAAAAGTTGCCGCATTCAGCCGGATTTCTGGCAAAAGTGACCTTAACGAAATGGCCACGCAGATTCTATTGATCGACGACGACCGCAAGCTTTGCAGGCTGGTCGGCGAATATCTCGGGCCGCTCGGCTACGAAGTCGTGTCGGTCCATAGCGGCCCGGAGGGAGCCGAACGCGCGGTCAGCGGCGCGTGGGAGGCGATCATTCTCGATGTCATGCTGCCCGGTTGCGACGGATTCGAGGTGCTCAAGCGCATTCGCCAAAGCTCCGATGTTCCCGTGCTCATGCTCACGGCGCGCGGTGAGGAGACGGATCGAATCGTCGGTTTAGAGATCGGAGCGGACGATTATTTGCCCAAGACTTTTTCCACTCGCGAACTGCTCGCGAGGCTCCGAGCCGTCACGCGCCGGGCGGTTCACCGGGAGTCCGGA
Source organism: Chthoniobacterales bacterium (assembly GCA_039930045.1). Taxonomy (NCBI): domain Bacteria; kingdom Pseudomonadati; phylum Verrucomicrobiota; class Spartobacteria; order Chthoniobacterales; species Chthoniobacterales bacterium. Next base: position 9,731 of record JBDSQB010000014.1, read on the forward strand.
TCGCCGGAAAAAGATCTGGAAAACGAGATTGTCCTCGGCCCGCTGCGAGTGAAACCCGACTCCCACTCCGCCTCGCTCGACAACCAGCCGCTCAGCCTCACCCCGGTGGAATTTGGCCTGCTCGTCTCACTGGCCAGGGCGGCGGGCCGGGTGAAAACCCGCGAGCGCCTTCTCGAAGAAATCCGCGAGCGCGACTTCGATGTCTTCGACCGCTCCATTGACGTCCACATTTCCGCGCTCCGCAAAAAACTCGGCGACGACCCGAAAAACCCACGCTTCATCCGCACCATTCGCGCCGCCGGCTATCTGATGAGCGACGGCGCCACAGTCGTATGAAACTCCCGCTGTCGCTTCGCATTCTGGGCTGCTTCTTCCTGAATCTGCTCCTGCTCGGACTCGCCTTTTGGGCGTTTTTCCGGTTCCAGTTGCACTTCGGTCTGGACTCCCTCTTCGCCGCGCAATCCATGGACCGGGTCGTCGCCGTCCAGCGGCTGGTGGAGGACGAATTGCAAACCACACCGCGCGAAAATTGGGACGCCATCCTGAAACGCTTCGAGTCTGCCTACGGCATCCAGTTTGCCCTCTTCGATTCCGCTCAAACTCAACTCGCCGGTAGTCCCCTCGCACTCCCTCGGGAACTGCGCGAACGCCTCCCGCCCGCACCCCGGCAACGAGACCGCCCGCCGCCGCCACGGGAGTTCGAGCCGGATCGCCCGATGCCGGATCGGCCTCCGCTCGCCGGACCGCCCATGGGACCGCGCCCCGAGGAACGTCCGCCGCAGTTGCTTCACGCCGACGCGCAATATTGGATTTCGATGCATCTCCGCCCGCACCCGTCGGCGCGACCGGGGCCGTTGCTCCTCGTTCTGGTTTCCAAAAACCTTACCGCTGGCGGGCTCATCTTCGACCCGAAACCATGGCTTATCGCCGCCCTCGGCGTGCTCGGGCTCTCGGTTTTATTCTGGCTGCCGCTGGTTCGTGGAATGACTCAGGCCATTTCCGAAATGACCCGGGCCACCGGCCAGATCGCGGCGGGCCATTTCGAGATTCACGCCCCGGAGAATCGCAGCGACGAACTCGGTACCCTCGGCGGCTCGATCAACCGCATGGCCAGCCGCCTTTCGGCCTTCATCCTGGGGCAAAAGCGTTTCCTCGGCGACACCGCGCACGAACTCGTTTCGCCGCTCGCCCGCATGGAAATGGGACTCAGCATTTTGCAAAGCCGCGCCTCCGAGAAAGACCGCGCCCACCTCAACGACGTCCACGAGGAGGTGCGCCTGATGTCCGGGTTGGTGAATGAATTGCTCTCCTTTTCCAAGGCGTCGCTCGGCCTCTCGCCGCAACACCTGCAAGCCATCCCGCTCGCCGAGCTGATCGATAAAACCCTCAAACGCGAGGCTGCAGGCGACGTCACACGGGCTCTTGCCGACGGGCTGAAAGTCCTTGGCGACTTCGAGCTTTTGCAGCGCGCCCTCGGCAACGTCGTCCGCAACTCTCAGCGCTACGCGGGAGACGCCAGCATTTCCGCCACTCGCTCGGGAAACGAAGTCATCCTCACCGTCTCCGACAACGGCCCCGGCATCCCAGAATCGGCTCTCACTCAAATCTTCGACCCCTTTTTCCGCGTCGATCTCTCCCGCGACCGCGCCACTGGCGGTACTGGACTCGGGCTCGCGATCACGAAAAGCTGCGTCGAAGCCTGTGGCGGCAAAGTCACCTGCCGCAACCGCACGCCGCACGGCCTCGAGATGCGTTTCGTTCTCCAGGCGGCCGACTGAGGCGCATCGCGACTTTACCTTGCGCCGTCCGTGGCTACACTGCCCGCTCGCCATGATGACCTCTGCCCAGATCCGCCAGCAATTCCTCGATTTCTTCCGGGAAAAACAGCACACCATCGTGCCTTCGTCGTCGCTGATGCCGGATTCGCCGAACCTCCTTTTCACCAACGCCGGCATGAACCAATTCGTGCCCATTTTCCTTGGCCAGACCCAGTGCCCCTACACGCCGGGGCGCGCCGCCGATACGCAAAAGTGCATCCGCGCCGGGGGCAAACACAACGACCTCGACGATGTCGGGCTCGACACGTATCACCACACGTTTTTCGAGATGCTCGGAAACTGGTCCTTCGGCGATTACTTCAAAAAAGAAGCCATCGAATGGGCTTGGGAACTGATCGTCGAACGCTGGGGTTTCCCCGCCAATCGGGTTTACGCCACCATTTACCACCCCGACAAATCGCTCGGCGACCCGGCGGAACGCGACGAGGAAGCCTACCAGTTTTGGGCGGCCAAATTCATCGCTGCCGGGCTCGACCCCGCGATCCACATCGTCAACGGGAATAAAAAGGACAACTTCTGGATGATGGGCGAGACCGGTCCGTGCGGTCCGTGCTCGGAGTTGCATATCGACCTAACTCCGTTGGGCGACACTAAAGGCGCATTGGTGAACACGGGTGACGCCCGCTGCATCGAGATCTGGAATTTGGTTTTCATCCAATTCAACGCCAACCCGGACGGCACTTTTTCGCCCTTGCCCGCCCAGCACGTCGATACCGGGATGGGTTTCGAACGCGTCACCAGCATCATTCAGGGAACGAAAGGCTTCACCGACTTCGCCAACGCCCGCATTTCCAACTACGACACCGACATCTTCCGCCCCATCTTCGACGAATTGGAAAAAATGAGCGGACTCCGCTACACCAGCACCCTGCCCGGCGGTTCCGAAATGGCTAAAACTGAACAACCGGACGCCCCGTACAGCTCCGCAAGCCCCCAATCTCCCGAGCCGGAGGGGGTGTACAGACCTGTAAGGGGGCAATCTCCCGAGAAATCATGGCCTTACAGCTCCGAATACCCATCATCTGTCGAGCCGGGAGGGGTATTCGGGACCGAATACCCCCCATCGGAAGAGAAATCTGTGCCATACAGTCACACTTCGACCGCAAATGAGCAAAAAACGCCAGAAAACAGCCAAATTGCCATCGACATCGCGTTTCGCGTGATCGCCGACCACATCCGCACGCTCAGTTTTGCCATCGCGGACGGCATCCAGCCGGGCAACAACGACCGCAATTACGTCCTCCGCCGCATCCTCCGCCGCGCCGTTCGCTACGGACGGACCCTGGGTTTCAAAGAGCCTTTCTTCTATAAACTAGTCGATGTCCTCGCCCTCACCATGGGCGACGTTTTCCCCGAAATTCGCCAGAAACAAAAGCAAGTCGAGGAAACGCTGAAGCGCGAGGAGGAGGCGTTTAACAAGACGCTGGATTTCGGTATCAAAAAATTTGCTGATCACGCAGATACAACAATTCAAATCTATGATTTGCAGGCCGAATGCGAAATCCGAGCGACTCAAGCCGCGCGTGAGTTGGAAGCGATTGAAACCCAGCTCCAAGCAGATCTGAAAAATGTTGAACCATGGAATACACCTAATGCCCGACAGACAGCTTGGTTGGGGCCACGATTAGCAAAAGCCTCGACGATGATGGTTGAATCTCTTGCCGCTATACCAAGCATGAACATTGACGAATCGGAGCTAACCACATCAGAAGTTAGACTAAGAGAATTGGCGAAACCGATTGAATTCTATTTCAACCAGTGGCAACTCCGGATGCACAGGCCAGCTTACCACAGGAATGAATTTCAAATACTCGAGGAAAGCTTAAAGGGTTTAGCGAAAGTTTATTCACGAATCCGTTTGGAACCACTACGTATCCGCTCTAGTCAGGCATTTGAGCTTTACGATACATATGGCTTTCCCCTCGATCTGACGGAGTTGATGGCCCGCGAGAGGGGATTGTCTGTGGATGTGGCTGGCTTTGAAAAGCTCATGGAGGAGCAGCGGAATCGGGCTCGGGCGGCGCAGAAGAAGACGGTGATCGAGCTTTCCGAGATCGAGACGAAGACGGCGACGCATTTCCTTGGCTATGATCACAATCACACCGGTGCCGATGTGCAGGAGGTGCTGGCGGTGAAGGGGAAGACGGTGGTAATTCTGAACAACTCGGTCTGCTACGCCGAGATGGGCGGTCAGGTGGGCGACACGGGTGAATTGACGGGTGCGGGTGGCCTTTGGCGCATCGCGAATACGCAGAAATCGGGGAACACGTGGCTGCATTTCCTTGAGGAGGCGGATGCTCCGGCGGTGGGCGATCACATTACACTGGAACTCGACCGTCCGCGTCGCGCGACGATTCAGCGGCATCATAGTGTGACGCATTTGCTGCATTGGGCGTTGCACGAAGTGGTGTCGCAAGAGGCGACGCAGAAGGGCTCGTTCGTCGGGCCGGACAAGCTGACATTTGACTTTAACTCCGCCCCGTTGACGCCGCAGCAGGTGCGCGAGATTGAGCGGCTGGTGAATGAAAAGATCGTGGAAAACACGCCGATTTCCTGGTCGGAGGTGCCCTACGCCGAGGTGAAAGGGCGCGCGGACATCATGCAATTTTTCGGTGACAAATACGGGGACACGGTGCGCGTCGTGGATATTGGCGGCTACTCCAAGGAGCTATGTGCGGGCACCCATGCTCGGGCAACGGGCGAGATCGGGTTGTTTCGGATCGTGAGCGAGGCGGCGGTGGCGGCAGGGGTGCGCCGCATCGAGGCGGTGGCTGGGTTGCAGGCGTATGAGACGGCGCTGACGGAGAGCGAGCGTCTGCGGGCGCTGGGGGCGAGATTGAATAGTCCGCTGGCCGAGATTGAAAAGAAACTCGACGTGCTGCTGGCGCAGCAAAAGGAGTTGGAGCGCGCTCTGAAAACCGCCCAGCAACGGGAGGCGGCGGGACGCGCACGGGAGTTGCAGGCGAATGCGGAGACGATCGCGGGCGTGCCGACGATCATTGCGAATCTCGGAGCGATGGATGGAGATGCGCTGCAATCGGTGGCAGACGCGTTGAAGTCGTTTGGCTTCGCCGGTGTGATCGTGCTCGGCGGCGAGTCGAATGGGGCGGTCGCATTGGTGGCTGCAGTCTCACCGGAGTTCACGGGAAAACTGGCTGCGGGAAAAATCATTCAGACGATTGCCCCGTTGGTCGGCGGCAAGGGTGGGGGACGTCCCGATGCCGCTCGCGGCGGTGGAAAAGACCCGTCGAAGCTGGCCGAGGCGCTGGCCGCAGCGCGTCAGATGCTGACCGCAGCCTGAGCCGGTGGTTTTTCTCGCCAGCGCATCCAGCTCTCAGCTAGTTTTTCGCGCATGGAAGACATCAAAAAGCTGTTCGTTAACAATCGTCTGTGGGCTGCGGAGATCGAGCGGACGAACCCCGGCATCTTTAAGCGGCTCTCGCAGCAGCAGGCGCCGAAGTTTCTCTGGATCGGTTGCGCCGACAGCCGGGTCCCGGCGAACGAGATCGTGGGGCTCGATCCGGGTGAACTCTTTGTGCATCGCAACGTGGCGAATGTCGTCGTTCATGCGGACTTGAACTGCCTGTCGGTGATCCAGTTTGCGGTGGATGTGTTGAAGGTGGAGCACATCATTGTCACGGGGCATTACGGCTGCGGCGGTGTGCGGGCGGCGTTGAAGGGCCAGCGCGTGGGCTTGGCCGACAACTGGCTGCGGCACGTGCAGGATGTGCGTCTAAAACACCAGGCATCGCTCGAAGAACTGACGACCGACGAGTGCCGCTGCGACCGGCTCTGCGAGTTGAATGTAATCGAGCAAGTGATCAATGTCTGCCAGACGACGGTGGTCGAGGATGCGTGGGAGCGCGGGCAGGAACTGGCGGTCCATGGGTTCATTTACGGGGTGGCCGACGGGATTTTGCATAACCTCGAGGTGAGCATCACCGACCCGGCGGCGCTGTCGGAGGTGTATCAGAAATCGATCTCGCGATTGTAGCGGGCGGCGAGAGAATTTACGGGTTGCATCCGTGGGCGAATGTGATTTTGTATCAGCCCGGTTTGCTGCCCAACAGCGACCAAACCACGCGCGGTTAGCTCAGTGGTAGAGCACTACACTGACACTGTAGGGGTCGACAGTTCAAACCTGTCACCGCGCACCATCTCCCGGCTGGGAGATTCGAGTCAGGGAGTTCTCAGCGCACCGATCACGGGCGTTACATTTCCCTCGATCCAATCCGCGTAAAGCAGGAAGGGAACATGGACGCCGGGGAAGGAAGCCTGGGCCTCGGCAAAGTTGCGAACCTGATCGACCACGATCCCGCCCAGCGCATCGAAGTAGCCCCAGATCGCGATGCCGCGCGGGTAAAAATGGAGGCTGTTGCCGTTGAAAGTGTCGAAGAAAAGCGTGGGCTGGTGGGCGTTGGTGGTGAGCTGCCAGTCCCAGTAGCCGTCGGCGAAATGGCGAAAATCGAGCTCGCGATAGAAGGCGGCGATGTCGCGGACGATATTCATGGAGACCCAGCCCGGGTTGGATGCGCCGCCGGTGAACGCGTCGAATTTTTCGAGATGTGCCCATTCCCTGGCGCTGAAATCGGTGTGAACACAGCCGTACTCGCGCCGGCAGCGTTCGGCGGCGACTTCCAGATCGCGCACGATCATGGCCTTGGGCAGACCGAGATCAAACCCAACCATGTCGAGGATGCCGAGGGCGTTTTCGGAGTAAATATGCGGCGCGTCCCAGCCGGGGATTTCGTCGAAATGCTGCTCCTCGCCCGTCGTCGGATTCTTGAGAAGACCGGATTTTTCCATGAGGACGCCGAAATGATCCTTCTGCCAGCCTTTCTCGATGATCGTGCGGCGGAGCAGGTCGGATTGCGCGAGACATTTCGTGGCGAGTTTGTCGTGGCTGAGGGTTTTCAGGATTTCCGCGCCGGTGAGAAGGGCTGCGAGGGTTTTGATGGAAAGATAGATCTGCTGGTTGCCGTACTGGATGGCGGGTGAGCCGTCGGCAAGGGTGTTGGCGACGCCAAGGCTAGGGACGCCATTCCCGGTGGTGTCGGCACGAATGAGAAACCAGAGGAAGTCCACCAGCGTTTTAATCTGGCCCTCGATGACCGATTGATCGCCGGTGCGCCGCCAATGTGCGAAACAGAGGATGATGTAATTCGCCGTTTCCTCGACCTGCATTTCGTGGGCGTAATGCTGCTGGCCAGCGGAGGCGTGCGAGCCCATATCGTGCGACAAATACCGGGTGCCCTCGCCGATTTCCCCGAGCACGGTGCGTCCATCCTTGGCATAGAGCGGCCATTGATTGAGCTGCATGCGGAGGAGATCGGGCCAGACGGAGAGGTAAAATGGAGCCTGGGTAAACTCCACATCGACGGTCGAATGGTAGTAGGCGCTGCCCTCCCAGACGCTGAACCAGTCGCTGCCGTTGTCGCGCACCCACCATGTGTTCGCGAGCCAGCTATGGAGGGTGAAGGCGAGCAGGTGATTGACCGAGTTGGAGCAGTTGTTTTGCGCAATGATTCCGTCCACGCGGCGGCCGTTTTCGACAATCGAGTCGGGGTTGCTTCGGGCCCAGGAAACGATCGCGTCGAGATTCTCAAAGCGCGCGCCATAGCGAAACGGCAGCAGGTCGGAATGCATCGAGAACACCGGCTGCGAATGCGTGCACCAGGCGACGGTCAACGGCTGCGCAGTGGAGTCCAGCGTAATCCGCCGGTTAAACTGGCCGTCCACGATGCGGCCGTGCAGGGCGACGAGGCGATCGAGCTGAGCGTGGGGCTTTTTCTCCGATTGGAAACTGGCGTTATTGTCCTCGTCCCGCACATAAGTTGCCTCGCTGGTGAAGTTCAGATCCATGCACTCAGGATCGGTGGTTTTCTTGGTGAATTTTTCCCCTGCCACGTCGAGAAAGAGCTCGATCTCATTAAAGTTTTCGGTCGGTTTCTGGAGGCGGAAATGGGCCCTTAGCTTCTCCGCCACAAGCCGGATCGCGATGACGGGAGTCGTGGAAAATTCACCATCCTGCGGACGAAACGGCGTGGTGAAAGACAGGGTGACTTTGATCCCACTCGCCGGGTCGATACCGATGAAACTCGACGAGCACGGCGTCATCCGTTGATCGAGAAAAGAGAAATGCTCGCCCTCGCAAAATGGGAAAAGCACCTTGCGCTGCCCGATGCGCGCCCCCGCGCAAAGCTGGAGTTGGGGCATGTCCTCGAAGCGGTCGAAACGCAGCAGCCGGATATTTTTTCGAACGGGATCTAACACGAGTCCATGGCGGGAGCCGAGGACGGAAATGGCATCAACAGTTAACAGCATAAAGGGGGTGGGCTGAAAGTGATAACGAGGTGGCGTTTTCTTGGCAAGTGAAAGAGCCCCTGGGGATTGACACCACTACATCTTGTGACACTATGTACCACCAGTCCCAACCTAATGCGATGCCCCAAGTGCGGCGCAATCGAAGACCGGGTGATCGACTCACGCGCGGCAAAAGAAGGAGACAGCATCCGCCGCCGCCGTGAATGCCTCGCCTGCCTCTACCGATTTACGACCTACGAACAGATTGAACGCAACGATTTTCGCGTCCTGAAAAGAGACGGAAGAACGGAGCCTTTCGACCGCGGAAAACTCCTCAACGGCATCGTTAAAGCCTGCGAGAAACGGCCTGTGAGCATTCACATCCTCGAAAAGCTCGTCGATGAAACCATCAACGAGCTCGCCGATGGCTATGAAAAGGAAATTCCGACCAGTTTGTTAGGAGCGAAGGTGATGGAAAAACTCCACCTCATCGACGGCGTCGCCTACGTGCGCTATGCGTCGGTCTATCGCCAGTTTCAGGATATCGGGGAGTTTCTCGACGAGATCCAGACTTTCCACAATAAAGCCAAAGTCAGCATCACCCAGACCGAGTTTTTCAAGAAACTATGATCGCACTCGTCGATGAATTGCCGCTCGTGGAATTTGAAAATGGCTGTCTTTTCGCCTTCCGCCGCGAATGGCTCCGGCAGCACCTCATGAACGCCGCCGCGCAAGCCGGTTATCGCGATTGGTGGCTGGCTGACCACGTCGCCCAGAGTGTTACTAACTATCTCATCACCCAGTACCAGGCCAATGTGTTGCTGGCGTCGGAACTGCGCACGTCGGTCTCGGAAGTACTAGCTAATATCGGCTATGCCGAGGTCGCCGCCCATTTCGCCCCGACTCGACCCGCGAGGGATATTTCATTGTTAGAACTGGCTGTCGAATCCGGCGCGCACGAACTCACCTTTTTCTCGCTCCTGCGCAACTCGCTCCTCGACGAGATGCAGGGCGGAGTCCTTCACGTCTGTCTCACGCATCTCGCACCCGCCGTGAAGCGGCTCCTCGGAGTGAAGCTCTTTACCGACGAATGCGCCAGTCTCCGCGATGAAATAGTCTCCTTCTCGCGGAGTTTGGTTGCCACCCAAGGCACCGCGCATATCCTCATCCGCTGATGACCCTCTTCGAAAAGCTTATCCAGCGCGAACTGCCCTCCGATATCGTCTTTGAAGACGACGATGTCTTTGCCTTCCGCGACATCGCGCCGCAGGCCCCAGTGCATATCCTGGTCATCCCAAAGAAACTCATCACCCGCGTTGGCGAGGCACAGCCCGGCGATGTTAGCATTCTCGGCAAACTCCTCCTCACCACCGCAGAAATCGCACGCGAGTTAGGTCTCTCTGAAAACGGCTACCGCCTCGTCATCAACAACGGCAACGACGCCGGCGAAGCGGTCCCGCACCTGCACGTCCACCTCCTGGCTGGCCGCAAACTCACCTGGCCACCAGGATAATTTATGAAAGATACACTCCGCTACATTCCCATTCTGCTCGTCGTCATCATCTACACGGCCCGCATGATGGAACTCTGGAAAAAGCGCGATCTCATCACAGGCGAAATCAAGGAAGGCGGCACGCTGCGGCTCTTCAAGTTAGTCGGCCTCTTCGTCGTGGCTGCGGGAATCATCGAATACATTTTTTGGAGCAAGCCAATCCAGTGGTGGATCGTGATATTAGGAGTTTTGGTGAGTGCGAGTTCCTTCTATTTGCGGAGTCAGGCCATTCGCGCACTGGGCAAATTCTGGAGCCTCCACGTAGAGATCCGCGACAATCATCAGTTCGTTAAAAGTGGACCCTTCCGCTTTGTTAGACATCCCGCTTACACATCCATGGTCATGGAAATCATCGCGGTCGGCCTGGTCTTGCAGGCGCCAGTAAGCGCCGTCCTGGCGCTGGTCCTGTTTGTGCCAGTTCTCTACAAACGCATCACGATCGAGGAGCGGGAACTCATCGCTAAGTTTGGCGAGGATTATTCCACCTATCGAAAACTAACACCCGCGCTTCTTCCTTTTAAATTCTAACATGGCCGCAGGCGCTCGCACACCCGACAGACGCGTTGTCGTCACCGGCATCGGGATCATTTCTGCCTCGGGTCACACCCTCGATCAGTTCTGGTCCAATGTCGTGAATGGCAAAAGCGCCGCGGCTCCCATCCAGGGTTTCGATGCGGATAACTTGCCTACGAAGTTTGCGGCGGAGATCACGGATTTTGCCGTCGATCGATTCACGGACTTTCAGAAAGCCCATCGCTACGATCGCTCGGTGCAATTCAGTCTCGCCGCCGCCGCGAATGCCTACAAGGACGCGGGTCTGGACGGCGAATGCGTGGACCCGGCTCGCATCGGAGTCATCGAGGGCACCACGGTCAGCGCGATGGAAAGCATCTTGAAGGCGAGGGCCTCCCTCATCAATTCCTACAAAAAAATCCACCCCTACAACGTCGTCGGTGGTTATTTCGGCGAGGGCAGCAGCGCCATTTCCATATCACTCAAACTCCGTGGACATTCCATGACTTATTGCTCCGGTTGCTCCTCGGGAGCGGACTCCATCGGGTATGCAAAACAAATCATCGTCGATGACGAGGCCGACGTGATGCTGGCCGGCGGTGCCGAGGCGATCACGGAGTTGCTGCATTCCGGCTTTTGCAAATTGGGAGCCATGTCCTCGCGCGACGGAAATCCCCAGGAGGCGATGCGTCCCTTTGACATCAACCGCGACGGTTTTTTGTTAGGAGAAGGCGCCGCCTATCTCGTGCTGGAGGAACTCAGCCACGCGCTGGCCCGACGGCGGCCCATTTACGCGGAACTCGTCTCACACGGGCGTGTCTCCGAAGCTTATCATTCCACGGATCCACATCCCGAGGGAATGGGTTATCAACGCGCCATGCAGCAGGCTCTGAAAAAATCCGGCACCCCAAAGGAGTGCATCCAATACATCAACGCCCACGCTTCCGCCACGCCGCTCAACGATCCGATTGAAAGCCGGGCCATCATTTCAGTCTTCAACGGGTCCGCCCAAAAGTTGCAGGTCAGCGGCTCGAAACCGATCTTCGGCCACCTCATGGGAGCCTCCGGAGCCATGGAAAGCGTAGTCACCATTCTCTCGATCTTCCACTCCGAGATACCGCCCTCGATCAACATCTTTTCCCGCGACCCGAAGTGTACTCTCGACTATGTGGAAACCCGGCGGCCCTATCCGCTGGAGCACGCCCTTTGCCTGAATGCCGGTTTCGGCGGACGCTATTCCTGCCTGTATTATCAGAAGTGCTAGATGTCCACGTTTGGCTCCATCGCGCTCATCGCCAGTATAGTTAACATCGGCCTGGCGCTGCTCATTCTTTCGAGCAACTTCCAATCGACTCTCAACCGGGTTTTCCTGATCTGGAGCTCCTCCGTTTTCATCTGGAACGCGGCGTCAGTTCCATTGTTATCACCGATCTCGCCCAGTGAGGCCTATCTCTGGATGCTGGCGCTTCAGGTCGGAGTTTTCCTGATGCCAGCGAGTCTCTTCCACGTGTCTATCGTGACCGTCGGAAAGAATGCCTATAACCATTTCCTGCCGTGGGCCTACGGCATCGCGGGCGTCTTCTGCGTCATGCTTTTCCCCGGCTGGATGATCTCGGGCGTCATCAAACTGCGGGCCGGCTATTGGGCTGTGGGAAACTGGGGCTACTACCTTTTCATCGTCTATTTCCTCGCCCTCACCATGACGACGATGGTCATTCTCTATCGCAACCAGCGAGTGGTGAGCCCGCTCAACCGGCGGCGCATCCTCGCCTTGCTGAGCGCCATCGTGGCCTTGTGGGTTTTCGGCACCAACGACCTGCTCCCGATTTTCGGATTCACGCAGTATCCATTCACGCATTGGGAGTTCGTGCCCATCGGAAATGCCGCCTCCGTGGGCTACGCCTTCATCATCGGCTACAGTGTCGTGCAGCATCAATTGCTCGATGTTAGGATCGGCCTCAGCAAATTTGCGGCCACCCTCATCCGGGTCGGGTTGCATACGATTGTCGCGCTCTTCATTCTCTCGATGTGCCTGCTTTTTCTACCCGGAGTCATCAGCAAAAACATCGTCACGATGACCATCATCGTAGTTACAACTTCTGGCGCAGCCTCCTCCTATCTCTTCCCAAAAATCCTCGGGCGCGGCAACGAAAGTCTCGAACGCCGGCTCCTCGGCGACAGCTTTCTCTACCAGGAAAAACTCTCCGACTTCATCTCCTCCATTCCGCTGGCGACTAACATTAAGCAGCTCTTCGAGGACCTCGAGGTTTTGCTGGTGAAAATCGTGGCGCTCAAGGAATACCGCATCGTCTTGCTCGACGAAATCACCCGTGGGCTGCAGTTCTTTCAAGCTTACCCGCAGGTCCTGTCCAACATCATCCGTCTGCCGACCTCCGAATCCGCCTTTTACAAAATAGTCGCGCAAACGGCCGCGGACTACTTCGTCATCGAATCCTTGAGGTCTGACGTCGCGGAAAAGTGCCGCCACGAATTGATTGAGATCTTTCTCTCCCCCGAGGCGGAGTTTTGTTTCATCCTCAAATCCGACAACATTCCGTATGGATTTTTTCTAATCAGCGGAAAGAAAAACCAGGAGCCGTTCACCAAAACCGACCTCGATCTCCTCGATTTGCTCGTCCGAAATCTGGGACTCATCATCAATCAAATCCGGTTGAAGGAGCGCATCCAAGTCGAGCAGGAAATGGATCTTCTCGGACGCATTTCCAAGGGACTCGCCCACGACTTAAATAACCTTCTAACTCCCGTCTGGACGTTATTGCAGGTTGCCTCTTCAACGGAAAATGAAGACCCAGAGATCACTGCTCTGGTCGATAGCGCGACGCAAAATGTCAGCGCGATGCGCAATTACATCCGCGATTCCCTTTTCTTTTCCACCACCATGAAACCGCAGATGGCGAATGGAAAAATCCACGACCTCGTCGCTGCTGCCCTCGGGATCATGGGGTCCCGTGCAAAGGAGAAAAGTGTCCTGCTGGAGTTTGATAATACTCGCAAGATCACCGCTGTCGTGGACGTGATCCTCCTGCAACGCCTCATTTCCAATCTCGTGTCGAACGCGATCGACGCCTCGAAAGAGGGCGGCGTCATCCAAGTGGACATCCAGTCGATCCAGCGCCGCGAGGACGAGCCCGACTGGCTGCAACTTCGTGTGATTGATCACGGCGAGGGCATCAGTCCTGCTAACTTGGAAAAGATGAAGGCGGCATTTTTTACCACCAAAGACAGCGGCGACGGCAAGCGCGGCTTCGGATTGGGGCTCGCCATCTGCCGGAAAATAGTGCATTTGCACGGGGGTACATTGAATATTTCGAGCCAAATTGGAAAAGGAACCACTGTGCAAGTCGATCTGCCCAATGGCTCGCTGCCGGTTCTCATCGCCGCCAATGAGCTGGAGGATGCCCTTCCCGCATGAAGACGCTCATCGCACTTTCACCGCAAAAAGGCTTTGCCGACGCCTTGCAAGCCGTCCTCCCGGCTGACGTCTGGCGCGTGATTCATCATGTTAGTCAGTGGGAAAAAGGATTGTTTTCCGTGCCCGGCGCAGTCGATGGAATCATCGTCGAATGCGCTCTGACCGACGTGCTCCCCGTGCGGCTGGTGGAGTCGCTCAAGAAATTACAGCCGCAGGCGCCGGTGATTCTTTACACCGATGCCGCGCTCCAGGAGTGGATCGAGGAGGCGTATCTGGCAGGCGCGAGTTACATTCTGCCCAAGCCGATTCGGGATCGATTGCTGGCGGTGATTCTCGACCGTGTCCTCCCCGAGCTTCCGGAACAATCGAATGCAACTCCCGAAAAGCGCGATTCGTCTCGTGAAAACGAGAGCGCCCGGGAATCGGCCCAGAGCGTGTCGCGCACGCTGTCCACTTTGCGCGACCTCAGCCGCGTGCTCACGCACGGCTTGGTTTCCGAGGCGCTGCCGAAACGTTTCCTCGAACTGCTGCGCGAGATTCTGGGAGTGAATCGGGCCGCGATTTTTCTGCGGAAACCTTTCTCCACGGTGAGTTCGCTCACACCCGAGGCGCCCAATTCGCGGTTACAGGCGACGTGCGCCGTGGGTTTGCCGAATGGCTTGCTGGAGTATTTCGAGCTTTCGCTGGATGGCGGCATCGGAAATTACCTCCATCGCTATGGCCGAATCCTGCGCAGCGATGCGCCGGAACTCCGCAATGACCGGGAGATTCAGAAGGAATTTGAGCTGCTCGGCACGAAAGTCGCCATCCCGATTCTGGATCGCGAGGCCTTGATCGGCGTCGCGGTTTTCGATGAGCGGCTGACGGGAGAATCTTTCTCCAGCAGTGAGCTCGCCCTCGTTTTTCATGCCTTGGAGGAGCTTGGCATGGCCATTAAAAATAGCTGGCTGCACGATGAATTAACTCACAGTCACGATCTGATGACGGAGATTCTCAGTCAGTTGACTAGTGGTTGCGTGGTCGTCGGGCAGGATCTCCAGGTGATGCATTGCAACCCGGCGGCGCGGCGGTTCCTTCTCGGCCCAGACGGGGCCAGCCGGGAGACGATCCATTTTTCCGAGCTGCCGCAAACTCTCGGCAGCCGCATTTACGAGTCGATCAAAACCGGCACGGCCATCGCGGCATTTCGCCATCGTCCCAGGGAAAATCAGGACCTCGCCTACCATGTCTCGGTGATTCCATTTAATCACAAGCACGGCTCTTCTCCGACGGCGGCGCTGATGTTGATCGATGATTTCACGCAGATCCAGCGCTCGCAGCAGTTGGAAATCGAGGCGTCGAACCTGCGCATGGTGCGCTCCATGGCTGAGCATCTTTCCCACGAAATCGGCAACGCGCTCGTCCCGATGTCCACGCACCAGCAGCTATTGAGCGAAAAATATGAGGACCCGGAATTCCGCGGCTCGCTCTCCGTCGCCCTCACTCAGGGAATCAAACGCATCTCGCGCCTGTCGAATCAGCTACTCTTTCTCACGCGCGACGAGACGCCGCGCAACGAGCCGATCGCGGCCTTAAAGCTGATCGAGGACGCCTTTAGCGACGCGCAGACGCTTTACGGGCTCAATGGCCGCCGGTTGGAGATCAATAACACTGCAGGTCCGCTCACGTTCGATGGCAACCGCGCAAGTTTGCTGCACGCGCTGAGTGAGACCTTGCTCAACGCACTCCAGTCGAGCCCGGTGGATTCGGCGGTGACCGTTCAGGTGGAAACGCAAAAGGAGGCCGATGCGACATGGGCCAAGGTGCAAATCGTCGATAAGGGCCCCGGTTTCAGCGCCGATCTGGCAACGAAGGCGACGAATCCGTTCTTTTCCACCCGCACCATTGGACCTGGACTCGGATTGACGGTGGCGAAGAAGATCATTGAGAATCATCACGGACGACTCAATCTTGTCACCGGCGAGCACAAGGGGAAAGTCGCCATCTATCTTCCACTCAAATCTGGGAATGGAGCGCCAGCGGCCTCGCAAAGCAGGATCAGCGGATCGTTATTCAGGCCGGGAAAAAATTAACATCAGGCGGCGAATCCGCAGTTTTGATATTATTTAACGATTTTATTCAGCCGAACTTCGCAGTTTTGCGGTCTGGGCATTTATTCTGCTACGAATGAGTGAAACCTTGCTCATCCCCAATTATGAAACACACCCTCACCCTCCTCACTCTCCTCGGTCTGACCTCCCCCGGTCTTTTAGCCTTGGGCACTCGTATTCCTGATCAAAACGCCGCCGCCACGGCTCGCGGCGAGGCCTTTGCCGCCACGGCGGACAATCCATCGGCTATTTATTACAACCCGGCTGGCATCACCCAGCTCGACGGCGACCAATTTTCCGTGGGCGCTTACATCATCAATCTGAAGACGGAATACACCAGTCCGACCGGAGTCACAGCGGATTCGGACAACGACACGCAAGTCGCGCCGCACCTCTATTACACCCACCAGTTTGCCGACAAACGCTTCGTCGCCGGCTTCGGTTTCTACACGCCGTATGGCCTGAGCAACGAATACCACGACGATACGCCTTTCCGCACCATCGCGAAAAAAGGTTCCATCCAGTATCTCACTTTCGCGCCGACCCTGGCCGCGAAAATCACCCGCACGCTCTCCATCGCGGGCGGCATCAACTACAACCACGCCACCGCCGAACTTAGCCAGGGAATCTTTTTTCCCGGTGACGAAAGCCGTTTCAAAGGCGACGACGGTGCCCTGTCGTTCAAGTTGGGCCTGCTCTGGCAGCCGACCGTGCAGCATTCCTTCGGCATTTCGTATCAGTCGGAGAGCCGGTTCAAACTCAAGGGCGGCTTTGAAAACAAACCCTACACCCCGCGTGAGGACGCCGTGGCGGACTTCAATTTCCCTCAGTTTTTCATCGTCGGCTACTCCTTCCGCCCAACGCCGGACTGGAATTTCGAGTTTAACTACGATTGGACCGACTGGAATGAGCTGAATAACGTCAATCTCACCACCACCTCGGGCACGACCGTGGTGATACCCTTCAACTGGAAAAGCTCCGCGTTTTACGAGTTTGGCGTCACCCGCCAGCTTGGCCACGGTTTCTCCGTCAGTGCTGGTTACATTTACAGCGAAAACTCGGTGCCCGAGGCCAACTTTTCTCCACTTGTCCCCGACTCCGAGCGCCACATTTTTAGCGCCGGCGTCGGCTATAAAAGTGATGCATGGAGCGTGAATCTGGCCTATCAATATGCGCATGGTCCTGAGCGCACCATCAGCCAGAGCATTTCTCCGTCATTGATTGGAGAATCTGCCAACGGAAAATATGAATTCAACAGCCATGCCATCAGCCTCGACTTCGGCCTCGCCTTTTGAGACCCGGCTTCTGCCGGTAATTAATGGACCCAAACGCGGCACCCTCCTCATCGTTGATGATGAAGAGGGCCCGCGCCAGTCCCTCAAAATCGTCTTCAAGGGAGAATACGACATTCTCATCGCCAAATCGGGCGAGGAAGGCGTCGAGACCTTGCGGAAAAATCCCCATACTGATGTCGTCATCAGCGACATTCGCATGACCGGAATCTCCGGCATCGAGCTGCTGGCCGCCCTGAAGAAAATCGATCAGGATATCCAGGTCATAATGCTCACGGCGTATGAAACCATCGACACCGCGCGCGCGGCGCTGCGGCTCGGTGCCTGCGATTACCTGAACAAGCCCTTCGACATTCCCGCCATCCGAGCTTCGGTGGCCGGAGCTTTGGAAAAACGCCAGATCGCCAAGCAACTTCGCAGCAACACGGAAAAACTTGGCGGCCTTCAGGAGCAAATTCAAAACGAGCGCATCGAAACCTCGATGCATCGGACTCAGGGCGAAATCTACGCCAGCGTCATCCACGATATCAACAACCCGCTTACCATCATTTCGTGCTTCTCCGAGATGATTAACAACTGCATCGGCGAGCTCCAGCAGATCGAGGGTGAAAACCTCGAAACCCTGCGCACGCACCTCGGCCAGATTACGGCGCAAGTCGGCAAGTGCCACGACATTTCCCATCGGTATCTCGGTTTCCTGCGCCAGCAAAAGGACGATCAATTCGCCGTAGATGTTCGGCAGATTTTCATCGATCTGCGCGACCTACTCAAATCTCACAAGGAAGCCCAGGGACACCCGCTTTTCATCAAGGAGCTGGAGGAGGATTTCTACGCCAAAATCAATGGCACCGACCTGATCCAGATTCTGCTGAACATCGTCATCAACGCCTTTCAAAGCTCGGCCGGCACCGCTGTCAACGTCACCGCCAACAAGCTCGACCACGCCATCGACTACGGTGTTTTTCAGGAAACGCCAACCCGGCGATTTATTAATCTGGAGGAATTTTCCAACACGGCACCGCTTGTGGAAATCATCATTTCCGACAACGGCTCCGGAATTTCCGCGGACGTTTTGCCGAGAATCTTTGAGAGTTTCTTCACGACCAAACCCGTTGGAAAAGGCACCGGTCTGGGCCTCGGCATTGTCGAGCGGCTCGTTCGCAAGGCGGGCGGCGTCCTGCACGTGGACTCGGAAGTCGGCCGCGGCACGACCTTCACGATCTACCTGCCCTGCGTTCCCAAATTGTAGTCTGCCGACTAGACCGTAAGATCCAGCAGGCCGTTGGAGGCGACGATGGAATATTTGTCCTTGTTGTCGGGGCGCGGATTCATCTCAATTTTTCCACCCGCTGCCTCGATCAGCAAAATTCCGGCAGCCACATCCCAGAGGCTGATGCCTTGCTCGATATAGGCGTCGAGCCGACCGCAACTGATGTAGGCCATGTCCAGCGCGGCGCTGCCCATGAGGCGGCATTTGCGGGCGCGATGCACCATTTTTTCGAGCATCGGCAGGCCGGCATTGATCGTGGTGCCGGTCTTGGAAAATCCCACCGAGAGGACAGCTTCCGAGAGATCGGTCCGTGAACTGACGTGAATCGTTTTTCCATTCAGCGTCGCGGGTCCGCCACGTTCCACGGCCCAGAGTTCGTTACGCATGGGATCGTAAATCACCCCGACGAGGAGCGTTTCTTTTTCGCGGAGTGCGATGGAAATGCAGAAATGCGGGATGCTGTAAAAATAGTTCACCGTGCCGTCAATGGGATCCACAATCCATTGGAAGTCGGATGCGGAATTTCCGGCGATGCCTTCCTCGCCATACAACGCGTGATCGGGAAAGGCGGTGAGCAGTTTCTTCGTGATCAGCTCCTGCGTTTGCACGTCGAGTTCCAATTTGATGTCGTGCTTTTCCAGCGCGTTGACGTTCAGTTCAGACCCAAAATGTTCACGGAGAAAAGCTCCGGCTTCGAGTGCTGCGGAACGGGCGATATCGAGAAATTGACTCATGGCCGACTAAACCACGGAACCGGAAAACATACACGCAGGAAAAACTTGCCTGCATCGGGCAGCCTCGAAATAGTCACCCGATGAGCGACACACTTTGGCAGGGCTTGAAACCGGCGGCGCGCGCCTTGCTGGAGACGAAAAGTTACGCTCCGCAACCGCTGCTCGAGCAACTCGGCACCACGGGAGTTGCAGTCGGCTCACTGGTGGGGTTGGATTATTCTACCGGTGATGTGGCAGAAGCGTGGATTCCCGGGGTGGAAATCATTCCGCGCAAAGTTTTCCCGCAGCGTCATCGCGGAGTCTTCGGAGAATTTGGACGCAAGGGCGAGGGCATTTTCGGCAAGATCGGTCTCTGGCCCGCCCAATGGGCCACGGCTCGGATGGACGCGGGAACAGCCAAGGGATTTCACATTCATCCGCCTTTCATCGCACCCGGAGCCGATCCTGCGGAATGGTTTCAGCGGCTGTTCGTCTCAAACCCGAATGAGTTTTCGCTGCGTCCGTATGATCGTGAGCAATGGGACGCGATGTTTTTCATCCAGGGTCACGCGGAAATGCTGCTCGTCGATGAACGCGCCGGAATGCCTCGCAAAGTGATGCATCTTTTCATCGCCGGCGACAATCATCGTGGTGCCGATAATGCAGGAATCGTGATCCCGGCAGGCGTCGCACATGCCTTGCGAGCGGAGAGTTCCGAGGATCTCATCATGGTTTACGGAACGAGCACCTCGTTTCAACCGACCTTTGAAGGTCGGCTCGCCAGTGGAGTGGAACTCGCCCCTCTTCCCTCCGATTGGGCAACATATCTGAGCCAGAGCTAGGCGGATTTTTTCAAGTCCTCGACGGCTTTCTCCGCTGCGGGAGTTTTCGGCGGCGGCAAAAGTTTCGGCACATGAGAAATCTGGTGCACACAGAGCAGGGCGCGCTCCTCCGCCTGCTCCAGATCGATCTGGCTGTGCAGACGAATCCCGGAACTTTGGAGCGCCATATAAATCGCGGCCACTGAGTAGCTCACCGGCCCGGGTGCAACGATGAAGGTGATTTCCTCTCCACAATGCGAACCACGCGAGCCCCGGCTGAATTCGACCGACCATCCGAACGCCTCAAACGTCAGCCGGACATGATGCGCGAGGGATTTTTCATCCGAAGCGCTGCAATCCAGAATGGAGACATCGCCTTTTATCAGCGGGAGCAGTTGATCGTAAAGGCGCGATTGCAGATCGGCCAAAGCCCGCGAGGCATGAGCGCCCTCGGGCAGCGGATCCTGGGTTTGAATCCAGTAGGAGAGTGATTGAGCCTGCGCTTCGAGCTCGGAAATTTCGCGATGGATGCCTTCGAGAAGTTGCCGCTTTTCCTTGCAGCGGGCCAGCACATCCTGCAATTGCAAGGCAGCGCCCGGGACTGTTTCCATTGGTGAAATGGGCGGAAGCTCGGCTGATGCGGGGGGCGCTTCCAGAACAACATTCTGCCGACAATGGGGGCAGCAGACTTTTTGCGCGATCTTCGCCGTGGAAACTTTCATCGGCTCCCCGCACGCCGGACATGGGACTGAGGATCGCGCCATGTTAGCTGGAATCTTGCGGGCTGAGGAACGCCATCTCGGCTTCGCTCAGAGACGAGGCCAAGCGCTCGGGTTCCATTGAAATGTGCATGACTTCATCCAGATTTGCGCAGCGCGCACAAGGGTTCTGCTCGGCACGTAAAACCATTTCCACGGTTAGAAATGCCTCGCAATGAGAGCAGGTAAATTCGTTTTCCTGGTAGCTAAACACCGGCGGCAACGGGAGTTGCTGTGTGACGCTATCCTCCAGACCTGACCAATCGCGTCCAAGGCCGATTGTGGTCCCGAGGCACGAGTTGCAGTGCAATGTAAAGGTGCCTGCGGACGACTCCACCGCTTGCAAGGAACCGCAATGGGAGCAGAAAACGGATTGGGCAGGCATGTGGAAGTTCGCAGAAAATTGGTCCACCAAAAAAAACATTTCGTCAATAAGAGCGCCAACCGTGGCAGGAATGCGTCTTGACCGAAAACTGATTTTAGAGTTACCTGCCCTATTAGTGGGAGTCAACTCCTAATTTACACCTGTATCTAGTGGCAGTCTCATGAATCACTTAGAAAATCCCCCCATTCCAGAAATGGAGCCGAGTCGCATCCAATTCTTGGAAAAAAGCTTTTCCGAGTGGCTGGGGATGGCCGGGCGCGGGAGTCATGTGGCGGCACTGGAGGAGGATGGGCTCGCCATGCTGCACTGGCTGCATGATCTGATTTTTGTGCAGGGAAAAAGTCTTGAGGCCGTGCGCGCGGAGCTTTTCGAGGCGAACGGCGGCCTTCGTTTCATCGCGGTGAGCAGTGGCAAGGGCGGCGTGGGCAAGACGACCTGCTCAGTGAGTCTGGCTCATGCGATGGCGTCGCTGGGACACCGGGTTTTGCTGGTCGATGCCGACCTCGGTTTGGGAAATGTCCACGTCTTCGCCGGAGTCAATCCGACGGTTACCATTCAGGATTTCTTGAATCATACGGTGCCGATCCAGGACGCGCTCACCGCCGTGAGCGACCGGCTCTGGCTGCTCTGCGGCGGCTCGGGTGTGGCTGGACTGGCCAGCCTGGACTCGCGGCGGATGAATCGGCTCCTGCGCCATTTGCGCGGTCTCAAGCGCTCGCTGGATTACGTTATCATCGACACAGGCGCAGGGCTCTCGGCACAGGTGCTGAATTTCCTTTTGCAGGCGCAGGACATCATTGTGGTCACCACTCCTAATATCGCAGCGACGCTCGACGCTTACGGCATGATCAAGACGATCCATGAGCAGGGGATGAATGGAAAAGTGAGGCTGCTGATCAACCAGTGCAAGGATGCCGCCGAGGCCGATGCGGTGGGCGAAAAGCTGATCGGATGCGCCCGGCAATTTCTGGGTGACGCCCCGGAGATGTTAGGTTTTATCACTCGCGACGACCAGATCGAGCATTCGAATCAAAGTCGCCAACCATTTGTTTTGCTGCACAGAGACGACCCCAACTCCGCCCGGATGATGGCCATCGCTGAGCAGCTAACCCTCACCGCCCCATCCGTTCCCCATCACGAAGTGCACGCTCTCGAGCAGCTTCAACCCGCCTAGCCCATGAACACACCCTTCCAAAAAATCATGAACCTCATCACCCCAGCCCCATCCAACTCCGCCGACGGTTTGGAATCTCTGGTCTCGCAATCTCACCGCGTCATCAGCGCATTCCCAACCGGAGGATTTCTTGGCTTCTACGGGTTAAAGGATAATCCCTTTGCCGACTCGGTGAACCCGGATTTTTTCTATCGGACGAATGCGCATAATGAGGCACTGGAAAAAATGCGGATGACCGCAGAGCACAAAATTTCCCTCGGCATGGTCACCGGTCCGAGCGGAACGGGTAAAACTTTGCTGACCCAGATTCTATTGAAAAGTTTCGATGAGGAAAAATACGAAACCATCCTAGTGTTAGTTACCCCAGGCTTGAGCAAGACCGGACTGCTGCGAGAAATTTTATCCGAGCTGGGTGTCGCCCAACCGGCTGGGATGAGTCGGACCGAGGACCTGGTGAAGCTCTTGAGCAACGCTATTATCGAACTGCACGAGGAAGGCCGCAGGCTCGTGATCATTGTCGATGAATGCCATCTGCTTTCCGCCGAGTGCCTGCACATTTTGCGGACGATTAGCAACTTGGAAATTCCCGACCGCAAGCTGGCGTCGTGTCTTCTCTTCGGAGAGGAACGCTTCTCCAAACGGCTGCAAAATCCGAGTTACGCATCGTTGCGCAACCGGATGTTTTTTCAAGCGGAGCTAACTCCGATGTCGGTAAAAGATGTGGGGCAGTATGTTCAGTTTCGCCTGTTGACGGCAGGGCGCATGACGGATTTATTCACGGAGGATGCCATCGAGGCGTTGCAGGAAAAATCGGGCGGCATCTGCCGGACGTTAAACAAATTCAGCTTCCTCACTCTCATCGAAGGTGCCAGGCAGGAGTGCCAGACCATTGATGGTGAGATCGTCGAAGCTGCCCTGCACAAGATCTAACATGACCCCCAAAAAACCTGCGCGTTACAGCAAAACCGCGCTGCGAAAATCCAGCGAGCCGGCCAGGCAGCCAGTGCCTGAAAAAGTCGTCGGGAAAGCCGAGCAAAACTGGCTGCTGGGTGGCGAGCCACCGCGCAAATAGCGACCTAACTCAAATGGTCTGCGCTGCCTGCGAGAGGGCGCTTTTGGGATTTTTCACGGCGCGAAAAAGCAACCCCTTGGCCGTCCCGCAGATCACATCGAGATCGCTGATGGCTGCATCTGGATCGGTGATGCGAAAATTCACTTTCCCCTCTAGGGTGAGCGCTTGAAGTTTCTTGGGCCGCCCCATATTGACTACCAAAGCGCGGCGATTCGTCAGCGCGTGGATGGTCCGTTTTCCCTCACGCCAGATCCAGTAGGGAGCGCTGAGCATCCACAATCCGAGTATGAGTAAAATCACACCGGCGGAGATTGCCACCCAAGGCATCCACCAGGGAATGGGTGGGGCGGTTTTTCCGGGCCAGTGAAAACCACCCGTCACCGCACGCAGCCAGAAAAACGTGAACACCGTCCAGGGCACCGCCACGATGTAGAGCATGAAGGTCGGTCGCGCGTAAGGCCACGGCTCGGGTTGCGCCGCCCAGATCACGGTCTCACCTGGTTCTAGCAATTTTTCCAGTTCGGTCTTCACGTCCATCGGCTTCATCATTGCGAGAAATCGGACGAGGGCAAGTGTTCTGGCTTGCGCGAGGGCAGTGTCGGGCTTTTCATCATTCCATGGGCTTACTTGACTTCATTAAAGGCGAACTGATCGACATCATCGAGTGGACCGACGACTCACGCGACACGCTGAGTTACCGCTTTCCCGACGACGACAAGGAAATCAAGAATGGTGCCCAGCTCATCGTCCGAGAAAGTCAGGTCGCGCAGTTTCTGTATGTTGGGCAATTTGGCGACACGTTTCCTCCCGGTCGCCACACCCTGACAACGGAAAACATCCCCGTTCTCACCACGCTCAAGGGCTGGAAATACGGCTTCCAGACACCGT
This sequence comes from Chthoniobacterales bacterium, assembly GCA_039930045.1. NCBI lineage: Bacteria > Pseudomonadati > Verrucomicrobiota > Spartobacteria > Chthoniobacterales > Chthoniobacterales bacterium. The sequence goes on from JBDSQB010000014.1 coordinate 33,833, forward strand.
TCAAGGCCGACGTTTATTTCGTTAACACGCGGCTTTTCACCGGCAATAAATGGGGCACTTCCAACCCGATCATGATGCGCGACGCCGACTTCGGCATCGTGCGCGTGCGGGCTTTCGGCACATTCGACTTCCATATCGTTGAGCCAAAAATCTTCCTGAAAGAAGTCGCTGGCTCGGATCAAAATTTCCGGCTGGACGAATTTGCCGATACCATGCGCTCGCGAATCGTCAGCGTATTTTCCGAAGCTTTGGCCGAGGCAAAAGTTCCCGTGCTCGACGTCGCCACGCGTTATTCCGAAGTCGGCGAGGCGCTCCTGCCGCTCCTCAATCCGGCGGTCATCAGCAAATACGGCTTGGAGATTACCTCGTTCATCCTGGAAAACGTCTCCGTGCCGCCCGAAGTCGAGGCTGCCATCGACAAGCGCAGCAGCATGGCCGCTGTCGGCAATCTCAACGACTTCGTCAAATACCAGATGGGCGAGGGAATGGCGAAAGGCGGCGGTGCTGGTGGCGCTGGAGCCGAGCTCGCCGTGGGTCTCGCCATGGCGCAACAGGTCGCGCAATCGGTGCAATCCACGCCCGCCGTGGGCAGCACGCCGCCGCCAGTTCCAGTCGCCTCTGGATTGCCGGATTTGCTGAGCCCGGCGCAAGCTGCCGAACTCCTCGGAGTCACTGAGGCCGACGTTTCCAGCATCTTGGAAAGCGGCGAGCTCAAAGGCAAAAAGATCGGCTCCACCTGGCGCATCACCAGGGCAGCCGTGGAAAACTTTCTCGCGAGTTAGATCAACAGGGCAGCCCCTGTCCGCAGGCATTTTCGCCAAATCGAACAGCCACACGCCAGCCCGGCTGCGAAAAGCTGGCATGAGCACCCCATCGCGTGGCCGAGCCGCCGCATTCCAGCCGTGAACCGTCTCCTACTCATCCTCACGTTTATGGCTGCCTTTCTATATACCGGGATGGCGCAAGTCGCCACACAGACCGAGCACTTCGAAAGTGGCGGGAAATCAGTGCGACTGGAAATTTTTACTGCCTCACCACGCGCGGACACACCAGCCATTCTCGTGCTGCACGGCTCGACCGGAGTGGCATTTGGCAACCGGTTTATTGCTGGTCTGGCGACGCAGTTTGCCCAGCAGGGATTCGAAGTTTATCTCCTGCATTATTTCGATCGGACGAACACGCAATACGCCGACGACGCCACAATCCGGAAGTCCTTCGCGGATTGGAGCGGCACTGTGAATGACGCATTGAAAGTCATTCACCAAAAGCGTCCAGAGGCTAAAATCGGGATTTTTGGGTACTCTCTCGGCGGCTATCTGGCGGCCGCTGCGGATGTCAGAAATCCACATGTCGCCGCGACTGTGATTTTGTCCGGCGGCATCGATGAAAATTCCCAGCGGCTCGCTGAGCGCACGGCACCCGCGCTTATTCTGCATGGAGAAGACGACACCCGCGTCCTACCCTCGGAGTCGCGAAAGTTGGAGAAAGTTCTCCGCAGCGTCGGCGGCAAACCGGAGTTTCATTTATATCCGGGAGAGGGACATATCTTTTCGCTGCCGACTTATGCGGATGTGGTGGTGCGTGGAACAGCCTTTTTTCAGAAGAACCTCCGAGTAGCGCCGTGAGCCACCAGTTTGGCCACACACAGCCGCATCTGCATCCACTTGCGTTTTCAGACGCCATGCATGTTAATCGCGTCGGATGAAAACCCATCTCGTTTTTGCGCTCCTCACCATCGCCTTGCTGGCGCTGGTCATCAGTCAGTCGCGTGAGCGGACTTTGACCTTTCAGGACATTATCAGCCAGGCGCAAACCTTGGCGGCGGAGCCTTATGCAGCCGTCAAAGAAGTGGATTCCTCACGACTAAAAACGCTCAACTACGATCAGTATCGCGACATTCGTTGGAAAGAAGAGCAGACGCTCTGGCGCCGGTTGGGATTGCCGTTTCAGGTAAAATTTTTCATCACCGGTCACTTGAATAACGCCTCGGTAAACCTCTTTCAGGTGAACCGTGACAGCGCCCGCCCGCTGAATTTCTCCAGCGAGTATTTTAACTTCGGACCGCAGGCCAATCATCTCACGGCGCTGGATAAATTGAGCGCGGGCTACGCCGGATTTCGGGTGCATTATCCTTTGAACAAACCGGATTACCTCGACGAAGTGATGGTCTTTCTTGGCGGAAGTTATTTCCGAGCCGTTGCCAAGAACCAGCATTACGGACTCTCCGCGCGCGGCCTGGCCATCGACACGATCTCGGATCAGGCAAAGGAAGAATTTCCCGTTTTCACCTCCTTCTGGCTCGTGCAACCCGGCTCCAACGACCGCCATTTCAAGCTCTACGCCTTGCTCGATGGCCCGAGCGTTAGCGGAGCTTACGAGTTTGTTGTCGAACCTGGCGAGTCAACGCGATTTGATGTTCACGCCGTTCTTTTCTTCCGCAAAAAAGTCGAGCAGTTCGGTATCGCGCCCATGAGCAGCATGTTTTGGTATGGCGAAAACACCAGCAACAGATTCGGCGGATTTCGCCCCGAGGTGCACGATTCCGATGGGCTGTTGATTCACAACGCAGACGATGAATGGGTCTGGCGCCCGCTCTCCTGGGGAATAAATACGCAGGTAAATTCCTTCGTGGCCAATCAAACGAAAGGCTTCGGACTTCTCCAGCGCGACCGCGATTTCAGTCATTATCAAGACCTGGAGGCGAACTACGAAAAGCGTCCTAGCACCTGGATTGAGCCGCGTGGCGACTGGGGCGCGGGCTCTGTGAAGCTGATTCAGTTTCCTACCAAAGACGAGTATTGGGACAACGTGGTCGCCTTTTGGCAGCCAGCCAAAAGCCCTCAACGCGGCGATCGCATGGATCTCAGTTACACCCTTTGGTGGCAATCGGGAGATCCTCGTTCCGAGCCGCTCGCGCGAAATGTGGCGACACGGATTGATTACCAGGACGCTCCCTACTTCCGCATTTTCGTAGTCGATTTCGCGGGCGAAGAACTGGCCAAGTTACCTCCAGAGACGCCGCTTCAGGCAGATATTTCCGCCAGCAACGGAGGGGTGCTCGACAAAGTGCAGGTGCAGAAAAACACCAACGACAACACATGGCGCGCCACATTTACCGCGAGCACGCAAACCCTCCAGAAACCGATCGAACTCCGCTGTGTGCTGCGTCAGGATGGACGCCCGCTGACAGAGACCTGGACCTCCACCTGGATTCCCCAATGAGCGATTGGAACGAAGCCTGCGAGAGGCTGGAATATTATCTTCGCAGCTACCATGTGTCCGACCGTGAGCGGGTGCTGCAACTTACGCTGGAGATTCTCGCGCAGGCCAAAAAAGAGCACGCCGCAGACCCTTCGCAGACGCCTTTGCAGATAACCATGAAACTCGCCATGGACCGGACCGATGCCTGGTTCATCAATCTCGCCGGTACGTCTACGGCGATTCACCATCCGCTGGGAGCACGCGGTCGCGCCGTCTGGCTGGCGATCGAGGGACATCGCAAATGGCCATCGGCCTTTCTCTCGGAAAACCCTCCCGCCGAACTTCTGGAAGCCGTACGCCAGCAAAGTATGGAAGCGGGCCCGGGTCTGGAATTTACCAGTCTGCTGCGCAAGGAAATCGATTATGGTCCAGTCGAAGATCTGGCCCGCGAGACATGGGAAAAATTTTCCTGGGCACATGTCTTGGGCGCATTCCTGCTCTGGACCGCGATATTTTTTGCAGCCTGGGCTAGCTGGCTCCACTTGCATCCATGAACGCTTTTGTCTCACCCGGAAATGACGTTGTCTCGGCTCGTCGCGCCGCTTTTCTCGCGACTGGGATCGGTCTGACAGCAACTGGACTGTGGCTGATCTGGCAGCGCTTTTCCCCAAACGGACGCACTCCATTGGAGTGGGCGTTGATGATCCTTTTCGGCGTTCTGTTTTTGCAGCTGGCCTTCGGCTTCAGCATCGCGTTCTGGGGCTTTGTGACATTCCTGCGCGGTGGAGATCGGGCTCAAATCATGTCCGGTCTGCCGGAGGTTTCTGATGCGGGGGAAATCAGCGCGACGGCGATTGTCATGCCCGTTTTCAACGAGGATGTTACTCGGGTCTTTCGTGGCTTGGAATCAATGGTGCGCTCCCTCGAGGACACGGGTCAGAGCGCGGCTTTCGATTTCTATATTTTGAGTGACTCGAACCAGCCGGACAACTGGCTCGCTGAGGAAGCGGCTTGGCTGGATCTTTGCAGCCGGTTGTCTGCATTCGGGCATATCTTTTATCGCAAACGCCGGGTGTCGCTGCATGGCAAAAGCGGCAACATCGCCGACTTTTGCCGACGCTGGGGCAAGCGTTATCGCTACATGGTCATCCTCGATGCGGACAGCATTATGCAGGGCGACACTCTGGTGCGCCTCGCTCGCGCGCTGGACGCCAATCCTACGGTTGGGATTATTCAGACTGCACCCAAACTCGTTCGCGGCACAACGGTTTTGCAACGGCTCGTGCAATTTACAACGTCGGTTGTCGGACCCATTTTTGCGGCTGGCTCAAATTTCTGGCAACTCGCCGGCGGTAACTATTGGGGACACAATGCCATCATTCGGCTCCAGCCGTTTATGGAGCATTGCGTGCTGCCCGAACTGCCGGTAAAAGATCCCGACGCCCGGCACATCATGAGTCACGATACGATCGAAGCCGCGCTCATGCAGCAGGCTGGCTTCCAAGTTTGGCTGGCTTATGAGGAGCTCGGCTCCTTTGAGGAAGGTCCGCCCAATTTGACCGAAAGCCTCAAACGCGACCGCCGCTGGTGTCAGGGAAATCTACAGCATTTCTGGTTTCTCTTTGCACCTGGCACAAATTTTTCAAACCGGGTCCACATCTTGTTTGGCCTGATGGCTTACATCACTTCGCCATTATTGGTTCTGTCGATTATTCTCGGCGGAGTGGACTCCTACTGGGCGGGACGTTACGCGCTACTCTCATCCCAACCGGAAGATCCAGCGTGGTCGAATAGCAGCTGGGCAACGATGAATTTGCTTTGGCTGACCATCGCATTGCTCTTCATTCCAAAAATTCTAGGAACGATCACAGCCCTGCCTCGAACGCGGCATTTTGGCGGCGGACTCCGGCTCTTTTTGAGTTCCCTGTTTGAAACTCTGCTCTCGATTCTGCTCGCGCCAGTGATGCTTTTTTTCTACACGAAATTTGTCGTTCTGACGATGCTCGGCATCCGCGTATCATGGAAGACACAGAATCGTTCCGGTTCCGGCATTCCGCTGGGTGATGCCATTCGGGAGTATTGGCAGCCGACATTTGCGGGAATTATCGCCACCGCAGCTTGTCTCCATTGGACTCCCGATCTTTTTTGGTGGCTTTCTCCCTTGCTGGCGGGATGGCTGCTTACAATTCCTCTGGTGATGTTTTCCGGCTCGGAACAAATCGGAGCGTGGCTTCTCCGCAAGGGGCTCATGCTTATTCCAGAGGAGATCGCGGCACCTGGGGTTCTGGCATTTTTGGATTCCAACAATTCCGTTGAGTCCCCAGGCAGCGGATTGCTGGATGTTTTCCGCTCGCCCTACATGAATGCGATCCATCTATCTTTCCTTCGTCGCAATCGCCCGCGCACACACTACAAGGCTGAGTACTTGGAACGCCTGCGCCACCGTCTGCTTCATGAAGGTCCGTCCTCGCTCAGCCGCCGGGAAACACTGGCATTGCTCTGGGACCCGGATGCAGTGGCCGCGACCCATCGCAGTCTATGGGCGGCGGAACCTGGTTCCCTGCATGCGTCCTGGCTGCCTCCAGCTGGTTGATTCGAATTCAGAGTGGAGGGAGCTGTTTGGTTGTTTATTTTGGAAAGCATTCCGTCTAAAACGGCGGAATGACTTCTTCCAAAAAAGGCATCGTCCTTGCAGGCGGTGCCGGAACCCGGCTGCACCCGCTCACGCAGATTGTCTGCAAACAACTCCTGCCGATCTACGACAAGCCGATGATTCATTACCCGCTGAGCACGCTGATGCTAGGCGGGATTCGGGAGGTACTTATCATCTCCACACCGAAGGACATTCCGATGTTTCAGCACCTCTTCGGCGACGGCAGCAGTCTGGGAATGCAGATCGAATACGCCATCCAGCCGGAGCCGAATGGCATCGCGCAAGCCTTCATAATCGGTGAAAAATTTCTCGCTGGGAATGGAGTTTCATTGGTCTTGGGGGATAACATATTCCACGGCAATCTGGATTTTTATCGCGAAGCCTTGCAGATCGAAAACGGTGCCTGCGTCTTCGCCTATCAGGTCTCCGATCCGGAGCGTTACGGAGTAGTCGAGTTTGATTCGACTGGGCGCGCCATCAGTCTGGAGGAAAAGCCGAAGGTGCCGAAAAGCCATTACGCCGTGCCGGGCCTCTACGTTTACGATTCGGAAATCGTGGAGATTTGCCGCAACCTCGCTCCGTCACCACGTGGCGAGTTGGAGATTACCGACGTAAACCTGACCTATCTCCAGCGTAATAAGTTGCACGTGAAAATGCTCAGTCGCGGCATGGCCTGGCTCGACACGGGCACCCACGCGAGCTTGTTGGAGGCTTCCAATTACATCGCAACACTGGAGAATCGCCAGGGTTTGAAAGTGGCCTGCCTGGAGGAAATTGCCCTTGTCCAAAGCTTCATCGATGTCGCTGGTTTGGAGCGCATCATTTCCGACCTGCCGGGAAGTCCCTATCGAAAATATCTGGAAAAAGTCTGCGCAGAATTCTTGCAGCCCGGGTGATTTCGCCACTCACGGTTGAGGGCAGCGACCGTTTCTCAAAATACGCCTGAAACCTCCTGAGAGATTTCAAAGTTGAGAAGGAAAAGAATTAATTTTCTTATCTTACAGAGGTAAGCAAAAAGAAAACACAGAATTTAACGCCTGTGGCATACATATTGCATGGATACGTTTAGAACAAATTTATCATGTTAATATGCTATCCATCCCAGTTCGGATTACCGGGCGCAAAAAATCAGCTTTAGCGCCTTGGCTGCTATTCGCTTGTTTGGGAATTTCATATTGGACACAAAGTCGAGCCGCCACCCTCACATGGACGGGAGCTGCGGGTAACGGGAGTATTTTTTCCTCCGGAAACTGGAATCCGGCCCAAGTGCCGGTGACAGGTGATGCGCTGATTTTTTCCGGCACTAGCAGTCTCGCCGCAGACGCGGGGAGCACCGCGCTCACTGTCGCCACACTCAACTTCGACGCCACGGCAGGCGCGTTTGTGCTCAATGGCACGAATACACTCAAACTCACCGCTGCCGGCGGTATCACGACTAGCAGCAGGACGGCAGAAACGCTCAACCCAAACATCCTTCTGGGAATTGCGCAAACATGGACCTCGAATACGAGCGGTAATCTGGTCATCAACGGCAGCGTCGCCAATGGTGGCTACCTGCTCACGTTGGCAGGTGCGGGACTGACCACTATCAACGGCATCATCAGCGGCTCGGGCGGCCTGACGAAAAGCTCCACGGGTGTGGGAACATTGCAACTCAACGGAGCCAATACGTATGCCGGCAACACCAGCCTCGGCTCCGGCCTCACGCAGATCGGAAATAACTCGGCTCTCGGCACGGGCATCCTGACCTTTGCCAGTTCCACCACAAAAATCGAGGCGATAGGCGGACCCAGAACTCTGGCGAATAATTACGTCTTCGGATCGACCCTCAATGTTCAAGGCGCGAACGACATCACTCTGAATGGCAGCGGGAGCTTCACCGCCACTCGCAAGATTTACATCAATGGCACGGGCATCTTCACTCTAAACGGCGCGATTTCCGGGACAGGCACACTTACCAAATATGGCACTGGCACGCTCGCTCTGGCGGGTGCTAACACACATACCGGTGGCGTTTCACTGGCTGCCGGGACTTTGATCGCAGCCAACAGCGGCGTCTTTGGCGCTGGTGCCATCAGCCTGGGCTCGGGCACTTTGCAGACTGCAGGCAACGCGCTGACTCTGGCCAACACGGTTTCATTAGGCGGCAATACCATCTTCGCAGGCAGCCAGAATATTACCTTCAGCGGTAACGCCACACTCACCGGGAGCCGCACTCTGACGAATAATTCCACAGGAACGGTGACCTATAACGGCGCAATCAGCGGCGGCGCTTATTATTTTTATAAAAAGGGCACCGGCACCTTCGCTTTTGGCGGCACCGCCGCAAATACCTTCACCGGCCTCACGAACATCTATGATGGTGGCCTGCTCCTCGGAAAAACAGCGGGAGTCAACGCCGTCGCAGGCGCCCTGCGCATCGGCGATGGAGTGGGTGCCGTCGGCAGCGCCTGGACGCAACTCAACGCCAGCAACCAGATTATCGACACCTCGGCGCTGACCATGTATGGCGACGGCGAACTGCGTTTGCTGTCCAACAATGAAACCATTGGGTCATTGACTACCTACGGCGGTTCCATTACCGGCAGCGGCACTTTGGGCTTGGGCGGCAATGTCACTTTCACTTCATCTGGAACCACACCCGCCACCATCGCTGCCAATCTCGCGCTCAATGCCGCGCGGACTTTCAGCATTGCCGATAACCCGAACGTGGCCATCGACATGTCGGTCAGCGGCGTCATTTCCGACGGTGCGAGTTCCAGTGCGATCACCAAGACCGGTTCCGGCACCATCGATCTCACGGGTGCCAATACGTTCTCCGGCGGGTTGAACGTCAACGCTGGCGTCCTCCAGGCGGGAGCAAACACCGCGCTTGGCACGACCGCTGTCAATCTGGGCGACACCACAGGAACAGCCACGGCCGGCCTCCTTTTCGACACCAGTTCAGGCCTCGCCATTTCCAACGCCATCACAGCGCGCACCGGCAGTTCCGGCACACTCACTCTGGGCGGGCTCAATACCAGTGGAGTGAACATTTTCGCCGGTGCGATCACACTCGCCCGGAGCATTAGCCTCACCGCCGCCGCCGGGGGCGAAGTCGATCTCAATGGAGCCATTAGTGGCGCGGGCGGCATCACCAAAATCGGCGCGGGCATCGTCAAACTCAACTCTGCAAACACCCACAGCGGTGCGACCGTCATCAACGCCGGCACCCTGCTGCTCGGTGCCAGCAATGCCCTCGGCGCTGGAGCCGTCACCGTCACGGCGGGCACATTGGACTTAGGTTCTAATCACTCGGCCACCGTCGGGGCCATCACCCTCACCAGCGGCTCGCTCCTCGGCACCGGCACCTCGACCCTCACCAGTGGCGCAGCCATGAGCGTGAGCAGCGGCACCATTTCGCTCAACCTCGCCGGCACCGGAGGTCTCACTAAATCCACCACCGGCGATGTCGTCGTGAGCGGAGCCAACATTTTTACCGGCACCAGCAGCATCACGGCAGGCAGCTTCACAGCCGGAGCCGCGAACGCCTTCTCGGCCAGTTCCGCCGTCACCGTTTCCACGGGTGCCACACTTGCCCTGCAAAATTTCAACAACACCATCGCCTCCCTGGCTGGCGCGGGAAGCGTCACCCTCGGCAGCGCCACTCTTACTACAGGCGGCAACAACACTTCCACCACATTTACCGGCGTCCTCAGCGGCAGCGGCGGACTCACCAAAACCGGCACCGGCGTTTTGGCATTGGGCGCGACCAATACTTACAGTGGTACCACTACGATCAACGGCGGCACCCTTCGTTTCGCTGTTAACAACGCCATCAACGCCAACAGTGCCGTGACTCTCGCCAGCGGCTCCGTCCTCGACCTGGCCAATTTCACCGGCAGCTTCGGCTCCATCGCAGGAGCGGGAAATATCACCCAAGGCAGCGGTGCGCTCAGCTTCGGCGGCGACAACTCCAGCACCACATTTTCCGGTGCATTGAGTGGCACGGGCGGCATCACCAAAGACGGCACCGGCACCACCACATTGACCGGAGCCAGCACCACGACTGGCGGCACCATTCTTTCCAATGGAAAAATCGTCCTTTCTGGAGCGACCGGCGTCCTGGCCACCACCAGCATTACCATCCGCACCGGAGCCACATTGGAGTTGAATAACACTGTCGCTGAAAACGGCAACCGCCTTGCCGATAACGCCGCCATTACTCTCAATGGCGGCTCGCTGCGGCTGCTTTCCGACAGCAACGGCACGCTGGAAAGTGCCGGCTTGCTCACCATCGCCTCGGGTGCCAGCGCGCTCGAAGTCGTCCACAACGGCAACCTCCTCACCAACACCCGGCTGACATTCACCAGCCTCGGCAGCATCGCCAGCGGAGCCAATGTGAATTTCACGGGCACCGGCGGCACCTTGGGAGACGCCTTCGGACCGCAGATTTACATCACCGGCCAAGCCAATGGATTGCTCGGGAGCTGGGCCACAGTGGGAGCCGATCCGGCGGAATACAGCACCTTCGGCATTCGCGCTTACGGCGATTATTATGAAGGCATTATCGGGTTGAACTACAACAGCACGGCCAAGATTGTTCGTCTCTCCGCCAGTACACTGTCCGCCGCTTTCACGCTCACCAACAGCGCACAGACCACCGATCTCGGACTCAATCTGACCAACATCGCCACGGTCGATCTCGGGAGTGATTCTAGTCGCACGTTGAATCTCCTCGGCGGCTCGCTCATCAAAAGCACCGCCACAGACACCGTCATCAACGGCTCTGGAGTGCTCACCGCCGGTGGTTCCTCCTCTGCCAGCCTCGCCATTTCCGTCAATCCCGGCAGCAGCCTCACCATTGCCTCCGTCATTGCCAATAATTCCGGCGGCACTGTTGGCCTGATCAAATCCGACTCCGGCGCGCTCACCTTGTCGGGGGCCAACACATTCACCGGCAACGTCACCCTCAATGGTGGCACGACGAATATTTCCACCGAGGCAAACCTGGGTGCGGCCGGAAATGACGTCACCTTCGGCGGCGGCACGCTGCATCTCACGGGCAGCTTCACTTCATCCAGCGGCAAAAGTTTCAGCATCATTTCCAGCCAGTCGGGTTCCATTGATATCGACGCGGCCCAGACCCTCACCCTGTCGAACACCAGCGGGGCATTGCAGACTGGGAACGCCGCCGCCACGCTCATCAAAACCGGCGCGGGCACGCTCATCGTGCAAAATGCCAACACCGCTTTCACCGGCACATTGCAGGTTAACCAAGGCCGCGCCGAGTTGCGCAATGCCCAGTCGCTCGCAGGCAGTGTCGCCCTCAACGGCGGCACCCTCGCGCTCGTGGCCAACACCTCCACCAGTTTTGGAAATACCCTGAACATCCTCTCCAGCAGCACGGTGCAAGTGGACCGACTCTCCGGCACCGGAGCCGTGACGCATTCCCTGGGCACCGTCAATCTCGGCGCATCCACCTGGACCATTTCCGGAGCCAATGCCGCGTCGCTCACGGTCGGCGCGGTCAATCTCGCTGGAGCGGGAATTTTCAATCCCACCACAGCCGACCTCACTACTGGCGCGATCGGCGGGTCTCAAAATCTCACAAAATCGGGTGCGGGCGTGCTCACGGTCAACGGTGTTAGCACTTACACGGGAGCGACACTGGTGAACACCGGCACACTGCGCCTTGGCGTAGCCGATGCATTGCCGACAACAACCGATCTCACCGTGTCCAGCGGAGCCGGTTTCGATCTGGCCGGGTTCAATGCCACAACGAATTCGTTGTCGGGAGCAGGCAGCGTCACTCTCGGCGGCGGCACGCTCAACACGGGCAGCAACACCTCGAGTTTCACTGGAATCATCAGCGGCTCCGGTGGCCTTACCAAAACCGGCAATGGCACGCTCACTCTCACCAGCCAAAGCACCTACACCGGCGCGACGAACATCAACTCCGGCACCTTGTTCCTCGGCGGAGCGAACCTTCTTCCCACCAGCACAAATCTCACCGTTGCGGGCGGAGCGACACTCCTCTTGAACGGAAACAACACCGCCGCCGCGTCTCTTTCTGGCGCGGGAATCGTCGTGCTCGGTGCTGGCAGCTTCACCACCGGCAGCAGTTCATCCACCTTCAGCGGGACTTTAAGCGGACTCGGCGGCTTCATCAAAACCGGCGCGGGCACGTTCACAATCAGCGGCGGGAGCACCTACTCGGGGGCGACCAGTCTCAACGCTGGCAGCGTGATCGTTCGCAACTCCGCGGCGCTCGGGGACGTTAGCGGCGGCATCGTTCTCGCCAGTGGAGCCGAACTTCAGTTGGAAAACGACATCGCGCTCGGAAAGGCGCTCACCACCAGCGGCACATTGCGCAACAACTCCGGTGCCAACATTTACAGCGGCAACGTGACTCTGGGCGGAAACAGCACCATCACCGCCGACGCGGGTTCCATCGAAATCAGCGGCGATCTCGCCTTGGCCGGAAACACACTCACTGTTTCTGGTTCCGCCGATAGCACGATTTTGGGCGTAATCAGCGGCGCAGGCTCAATCACCAAATCCGGCGCGGGCACGCTGATTTTCGGCGATGACAATACTTACAGCGGAGTCACATCGGTATCGTCTGGCACGCTGCAAATCGCTTCCGCCAGCGCCCTCGGCTCCACTGCTGCTGGCACGACGGTCGCGGGAGGCGCGACGCTCCTCATCGACGAAGCCGTCGGCGGCTTGAACGTCGCAGCCGAGGCTCTCAGCTTGAGCGGCAGTGGAACGCTGCGCAGCAACGCGGGACAAAACACGTGGAACGGAAACATTTCATTGGGCGCCAACAGCAGCATCCAAGTCGATGCCGACACCCTCACGCTGGCCGGAAACGTGACGGAATCGGGCGGCTCCCGCACCCTCATCAAAACCGGCGCAGGCACGCTCCTGATCGACGGACTCGCCAGTCAAACTGGCGGCACCAACATCACAGGCGGCAACCTCCAGTTGAATTCCTCGGATCGTCTTTTCCAGTCGGGAGCCCTCGTCATTTCCAGCGGAGCCACGTTCGACCTCGACGACAACGACCAAACCATCGGCGCTCTTTCCGGGTCGGGTTCCATTCAAATCGGGGTGAGCGCCACCAGCTCCGGCGGCGGCACTTTGACCGTGGGGAGTGGTGACGCCGACGCCACTTTCTCCGGCAGTATCGCCGGTGCAGGCGATCTCGAAAAGACCGGTGCTGGCACGCAGACGCTCGCGGCGGCAACCACTTTTACCGGCACCACCACGATCCATTCTGGCAGGCTGGAAGTTTCCGCCAACAACGCGCTCGGCGCTACGAATGCGATCGAAGTCAACTCTGGCGGCACCCTACTCCTGAGCGGTTCCAGCGCCACGAATCGCATCAACAACGCAGTCAGCATCACCCTCGACGGCGGCACTTTGGCACGGACCACGGGCAGCGAGGGCAGCGCCACCAGCCGCAGCAGCACCGGCGTTCTCACCGGGAGCAGCACCGTGGGTTTGGGTGTTCTCACGCTCACCGCCAACTCGACGATTGACTTTGGAAATGGGGCCTTTGGCACTCTGAGCTTCGCCGGTTTGGTGACGAACGGGTTTACGCTGAACATCCTCAACTACAGCCGCAACCTGAGCGGAGCCTCGCTCGACAATGCAAACGACCGCCTCATTTTCGACGAGTCGCAAAGCAGCAATCTCGCCAGGTTCAACTTCGGGAGTGGTTTCACCGCCACCCAAAACAGCCTCGGCAACGGCTACTACGAAGTCACGGTCGCGCCTGTGCCCGAGCCCTCGACCTGGCTGGGGGCAATGGGCATTTCTTCCATGGCGGTTGTGAGATTAATCAGGCAGCGGCGGCGATTGATACGTCCAGTCGCAGCTGGGTTGCGATAAATTTCTGATTAACCTTATGAAAACTCCCACTATTATCGGCATCATCCTTATCATCATCGGCATCGTCTCCCTGAGCATCGGTGGCTTCAGTGTCACCAAGCGCGAGAAAGTGCTCGATCTCGGTCCGCTCCAGGCTTCCGTGGATAAAAAAGAAAACTATCCGTTGCCGCCTTTGCTCGGTTACGCAGCACTTGCGGGTGGCATTGTGCTCGTAGCCGTGGGCGCAACGGGCCGCAAGGCTTGAGCGAGAGCTTTTCTCTCATAAAAAAGCATTGCGCAAAACGCAGCCAGTGGTTTTTTAACGGGTGAAAATATTTTCCGTCCTCGCCTTCTGCGCCTTCACCATTTCTGCCTTTGCCCAGGAGACCGCTTATCAGGCGCTTAACACGGTCGGCAAAGTCAAAGGCCAGCCGTTTCTCGATAACCTGCTGAGCTTGGAAGGACTCGAGGGGGGCAGCCAGCCAGCGAGCTGGCGCTTGACCTTCGAGGACAACACCTCGCGCTCTGGCTTTCGCGAAATGGAAGTGCGCGGTGGGCAGATTGTCAGCCAGCGCGCTCCGCTGAAAAGCCCGCATGGCAATGGAAGTCGGATCAACCTGGATCGACTGCAACTCGACTCAGACGGAGCCTTCACCGTCGCAGAGCGTGAGGCGGCGCGCGGCCATGTGAGCTTTGCGCGGACGAACTATTTCCTCGAAGCCGATGGCGAATCTGGCAATCCCATCTGGCGCGTGCAGTTGCTTGACACCACGGGCAACCCAGTGCAAACCCTCCGCATCTCCGCCGACAGCGGCAGCATGGTTCGCGCGAATGGCGAGGCCCCGGCCCGAGTCGCGCCCAACAGTGATTACGTGGAGGAAACCACCACCCGCGAAACCACGACCACCGTGGCGGATCAGCCCGACAGCGAGGGCGATTCCACGGAGTTGAAGATTCATCGCACCATGATCCGAACCGGACGCACGATCAAAAACAGCTTCAAGCACGTCGGGGGCTCGATTCAGGAAGTCTTCACCGGTCGCCGCACGGTGGACAAGGATCTTCCCGGTGAATAGGTGCTTGCAAACGGACTGAATCCCTCTATTTTCGCGGTCCACTCTCATAAAAAGCCGGCGTGGCGGAATTGGCAGACGCGCTAGACTCAAAATCTTGTATCCGTAAGGGTGTGTGGGTTCGACCCCCTCCGCCGGCATTTTAATTGCAGAATGGAATGGTGGATTTCGCAGCATCTTGGTTAAGATCGCCAAATTCGATCCCCCATGCGCATTTTCAACCTTCTAGTTGTTGCAGGTCTGGCCTGCCTGTCTTCTATTCATGCCTCCTCCAGTGAGCGCATCTCTCTCAACGCTGGCTGGCGTTTTCAAAAAGGTGATCCTTCCGGTGTCGGCGACGCGCTGAGTTACGACAAAATCAAGGACTGGCTGCTGCCCACGGGGAATTCGTTCACCAAACCCGAGGAAGCCAAAAAACGTCCCGATGGTAATCTCGGCGGCCAGATCGAATACACCCAGACTGGGTTCAACGACAGCGGCTGGCGGCAATTAAACCTCCCGCACGACTGGGGCATCGAAGGTCCTTTTGATCAGAGTCTTCCTGGCGAAACCGGCAAGCTCCCTTGGTCCGGCGTTGGCTGGTATCGCAAACATTTCCAAGTCGATGCCGAAAATATACCGGCGCAAAAATACTACCTCGATATCGACGGAGCCATGTCTTACTCCAGCGTTTGGTGCAATGGAAAATTCGTCGGTGGCTGGCCTTATGGTTACGCCTCCTACCGTCTCGACCTCACTCCTTATATCAAGTCTGGCACTGACAATGTGCTCGCGATTCGGTTGGATAACCCGCCGGAATCCTCCCGATGGTATCCCGGCGGCGGCATTTACCGAAACGTCTGGTTGGTGAAAACCCAGCCAGTGCATGTGGCCCAATGGGGCACCTTCGTGGATGCGAGCAGTTCCGACATCAAAGTGCAGACCACCTTGCGCAACGACTCAGCCGAGGAGGTGGTTTGCAGCCTGACTTCCACTGTGATGGACGCGGGAAAAGCCCACGGTGCAGTGACTGAGCCAACGATCAAGATCGCTGCCGGCGAGGAGAAAACCGTCTCCCAAACGATTCCCCTCGCCCGAGGTTCGGCCTTTGTGCGGCTGTGGTCGCTGAAGGATCCGTATCTCTACAAACTGGTCTCGCAAGTCACCAGCGACGGACGTTCTTTGGACATCTACGAGACCAACTTTGGCATCCGCAAAGTGGAGTTTACAGCGGACAAAGGTCTGCAGATCAATGGCCAGCAGGTTAAAATCCAAGGCGTCTGCCAGCATCACGATCTGGGAGCGCTTGGCAGTGCCATCAACGTGCGTGCCCTGGAGCGCCAAATCCAGATCCTCAAGGAAATGGGGTGCAACGCTATTCGCACCAGCCACAATCCACCTGCACCCGAATTGCTCGACCTCTGCGATCGAATGGGAATGCTCGTCATGGACGAGTTTGTTGATTGCTGGGTCAAGCAAAAGAAACCCAATGGCTACAACCAGATCTTTGCCGAGTGGGCCGAGCGGGATGTGCGCGCTTTCGTTCGCCGCGACCGCAATCATCCGTCGGTGATCCTCTGGAGCATCGGCAACGAAATCCCCGAGCAAAGCGCATCCGAGGGGCCAGCGATGGAGAAACAACTTTCCGCCTATGTTCGCATGGAGGATCCCACACGGCCCACGACCATCGGCGTGAGCGACACCAAGGGCGGTTATAATGGATTCCAGACCGGCGTGGATATTTTTGGCTACAACTACAAACCGGGCGAATACAAAAAATTCCGCGAGGCCAATCCGGCCATCCCGCTTTTTGGGAGCGAGACATCGTCCACGATCAGTTCGCGGGGCGAATATTTCTTTCCGGTGACCGACAAAAAAGGCGAGGGAAAATCGGACTTTCAGATGA
Organism: Chthoniobacterales bacterium; assembly: GCA_039930045.1. Taxonomy (NCBI): domain Bacteria; kingdom Pseudomonadati; phylum Verrucomicrobiota; class Spartobacteria; order Chthoniobacterales; species Chthoniobacterales bacterium. The sequence continues at coordinate 50,502 of JBDSQB010000014.1, forward strand.
GTTCCTACGACCTGTACGCGCCTGGCTGGGCGACACTGCCCGACTGGGAATTCAAGGGCCAGGACCAGAATCCATTTGTCGCAGGTGAGTTTGTATGGACGGGTTTCGATTACCTCGGAGAGCCCACTCCGTACAACGGCGACAGCACGAATTTACTAAATTATCACACGCCAGAGGCCAAGGCCGCAGCGGAAAAAGAACTGAAGGAAATGGGCAAAATCAAAGTCCCGTCTCGCAGTTCCTATTTCGGAATCGTGGACTTGGCGGGATTCAAAAAAGACCGGTTTTACCTCTATCAATCCCGCTGGAAGCCGGAGCTGCCGATGGCGCATATTCTTCCGCATTGGAATTGGACCGGACGCGAGGGCGAGGTCACCCCGGTGCATGTTTACACCTCGGGAGATGAGGCGGAGTTGTTCTTGAATGGAAAATCGCTCGGACGCAAAAAGAAGGCGGAGTTTGAATATCGCCTGCGCTGGGACGACGTAAAATACGAGGCTGGCGAGTTGAAGGTCGTCGCTTACAAAGGCGGCAAAGAGTGGGCGCGGGACATCGTGAAAACGACCGGCCCGGCGGCAAAACTTCTCCTCCAGCCGGATCGGACTGCGATCCAGGCGGACGGAAATGATTTGTCCTTCGTGACTCTCACCGTTGCCGACGCCGAGGGAAAGCTGGTGCCGCAAACGCACAACTCGATTCAATTTGAAGTCGAGGGCCCTGGTGAAATAGTGGCCACGGACAACGGCGACGCCACGGATCAGGTGGTGTTTTCCTCCCATGAACGCAAAGCCTTCAACGGCCTCGCGCTCGTCATCGTTCGCGCCCAGCCCGGCGCGGCGGAACCGATACGACTGCGAGCCAAATCAGAAGGTTTGCCAGTTGTGGAGACGATTCTAACTCCAGTGAAGTGAGGTTTACTTCTGCGCCGTGCGTTCGAGTTCGAGCAGGATCGCCTGTTCGGAGCGCGCCTCTGCGAGTTTGTCCGCGTAAGCCTTGGCATCGAGATTAAAAGCCGCGATGGCCTTGCTGTCGTTCTTCGGCAAAGCCTTGCGCTTGGCCGTCAGCGCGGCGAAATCGCTCTCCAGTTTTTTGAACGTCGCGCGGTTGCTGGCCAGCCGTTGCGGCAGAGTTAACATGGGAGTTGGCGCAGCGGTGGCTAGGGGAGTTGCAGTCGATTCAACGGGAGCTGGCGTGTAAATAGAGGCTTCCTCGTTGCGCGAATTTTTGACCTTGGCCGCCGCATCCCGCGCCCGTTGCATGGCGTTGTAAAATGGATCGTTCATCTTTTCCGGCTTGCCAGAGGCGTCCTTGGCTCCCGCTTTGGGCATCATAAAAAATGCGCCCACGAGGAAAGGCAGAGCCAGCAGGGTGAGGAGAAAACCCCGCTTCGTTTCCGCCCAATGTTTGATGAGGCAAACAATGTTCGCAAACGGAATGAAGATCACCGCCAGCCCCCAGCCCCAGTGGACGCGGAAAGCGTCGATGATAAAAGTCAGGCCGCCGAAAACCGCGAGAAAGCCGCCGATGATGATGAGGACAAAATACATAATGTCCTTATTCCAAGCAAAAATGGTGCCTGATGGCCGGTCGAGTTACAGTGTTCTCACCGTCGGAGCCTCGGTGCCGGGCGGGCGCTCCAGAGGAATGAGGCGCCGCGTGGTGGCCGGGCTGGCGGATGGTTTGACGGGTGCCAGGGTCCGTTCGCGCGCTTGTTTGCGGAAGAAAAGCTGGGCCTGGCCGGGCTTCTGGCCGGGAATGGGTTTGAGTCGAATGTAACTCCCATCGGGCTGCAACTCACGCGCCTTGATGCGGTCGTTGAGGAAGGCGGGAAGGATTTCGTCGATGATCTGGCTGCGCAGCGTGGGGTCCTCGACGGGAAAGCAGACCTCGACCCGGCGGTAGAAATTGCGCGGCATCCAGTCGGCGCTACCAAGATAGACGTCGGGTTTGCCGTTGTTGTCGAAATAGAAAATGCGGCTGTGCTCGAGGAAACGCCCGACGACGGAGATGACTCGGATATTTTCCGAGACGCCAGGCATGCCGGGGCGCAGGCAGCAGATACCGCGCACAATGAGGTCGATTTTGACCCCGGCGGTGGAGGCTTCGTAGAGGTGCTCGATGAGGTCCTCGTCCACGAGGGAATTGATCTTGATAATAATGCGACCCGGCTTGCCGGAGCGGGCGAGCCGGGTTTCGCGAACGATCATCGCCTTAAAGCGGGAGGCGAGATCGAACGGCGCGACCATGAGTTTTTTGAAGCCGGGATATTCGGCAAGGCCGGTGAGGGTGTTGAAGAGCGTGGCCATCTCGCCGGTGATCGCCGGGTTGGCGGTGAGCAGGCTGAGGTCGGTGTAAATACGGGCGGTGCGCGGGTGGTAATTGCCCGTGCCGAGGTGGGCGTAGTGGCGGATTTTGTCGGTGTCGCGCCGGACGACGAGGAGGATTTTGCAGTGAGTTTTGAGTCCGACGACGCCGTAAACGACGTGCGCGCCTGCTTCCTCGAGGCGGCGGGCCCAGAGGATGTTGTTGGCCTCGTCGAAGCGGGCTTTGAGCTCGACGAGAGCGGTGACTTGTTTTCCCCGTTTCGCGGCGTCCATCAATGCGCCCACGATCGGGCTGTCGCCGCTGGTGCGATAGAGAGTCATCTTGATGGCGAGGACTTTGGGGTCTTTGGCGGCGGCTTCGAGGAAACGGACGACGCTGTCGAAACTCTGATACGGATGATGTAAGAGGACGTCCTGTTTTTTCAGGACTGCGAACGGATCGGCGTGCCGTGGAAATGAGGCGTCGTAAGTCGGTGAAAATGGGCGGTCGCGGAGTCGGCCGAAAGCCTCGTTGAAGATGAGCGGATTGAGGTGGGTGAAACTGAGCGGGCCGTGAAATTTATAGAGATCGGTCTCGGTGAGTTGGAAGCGGCTGAGGAGGAGCGACTGAAAATCCGGGGGAATATCGGCCTCGACTTCGAGTCGAACGGCGTTGCCGCGTTTGGTTTTGCGAAGTTCCTCCTCGATCATGCGGAGGAGATTTTCGGATTCCTCCTCGTCGATGTAGAGGTCGCTGTTTCGAGTAATGCGGAAGGCGTGGACGCCCTCAATGGTGAGCCCGGGAAAAAGCTGGCCGATATGCGCCTTGATCAGATCGGCGAGGTAAATGTAATCCCACTGGTCGGCCTCGCGTTTGGTGTTGGGCAGTTGGATGAGGCGCGGGACGACGGTGGGAACGGTGACCACGGCGAAGAGCGGCTGCTTCTGGCGCGGCTTTTTGGCGCGAACGATGAGGTTGTGGCTTTTGTTGGTGACCTGGGGAAACGGATGGCTGGCGTCCACGGCTAGCGGCGTGAGTGTGGGAAGGACTTCAGTCTCGAAGTATTTGCGCGCCCATCTGGCTTTCGTGGGGGGGAGTTCGCGAACGGGCAGAAGCCGAATTTTTTGCGCGGCGAGGAGCGGGACCAGCTCGTTGTTCCAGAGGTCGTACTGGGTTTTGACGAATTCATGGGCCGTGGTTTGGATGCCTAGGAAAACTTCCGCCGGAGTGTGGTGGTCGGGTCCCATGTCATTCGACGCGCTTTCGATCTGCTGCTTGATGCCGGCGACGCGAATTTCAAAAAACTCATCCAAGTTGCTGGAGAAAATGCTCACAAATTTCAGCCGTTCCAGCAGGGGCTGCGAAGGATCCTGCGCCTCCTCCAGCACACGACGGTTAAACTCCAGCCAGCTCCATTCGCGGTTGATGAAGTTCTGCGGCTGGGAAAAACGTTGATCCATCACTTGAGGTTAACTATCTGGCGAATTGCCGCAAACCCGGAAATGTGACGTTTTTTACAAAGGGCCACGCCTACTCCACAAGCGTTCGAGGCCGCGGGCTGGATCGAAGTTGTAATCGCGACTACGAAATGGCTTTGTCGGAGGCCGGGGGGCAATTGACGAGCCTTTCGCGAGTTTTCTGAAGACGCCGGATGGTGACCGCGGCCATTCGGCGCAGGAGCTCGCAGCCAAGCGCGGTATTTTCCTCGAGCTGCGCCAGAAGCAGCGTAGCATAGAAAAAAATCGTCTCCGTTTCCCCGACGGCACGCGCGTCAAACTGCCAGAGACGCGGCTCGAACAGCCACGACCAGCCCAGGACATCACCGGCGCCGAGGGTTTCGATTTCCGCCGGGTTCCCGCTGCTCCCTCTGCTGGAAATGAGGACGTGGCCCGTGTTAATGAGATAAAATCGATTCGCAAGATCGCCCTGCTTCAGGATCAGCTCGCCGTCGGCGAACGTGCGTTGCATGGCAAAATCGGAGAGCAGATCGAGGTGCTCCGGCGCCAGCTCGGCAAGGAACGGGTGTTGGGCAATGGAAGAGCGGATGGGTTTCATAACATGAGAGGATTTAAAGTCGGCTGATGAGAAGTTCGCGCTGGAAGACAATTTCCTTCGGAAGATGGCTGTAGAGGCGCATGAAAAGCTCGTCTTGCAGGCTGAGTTCCCGATGCCATTCCGAGACATCGATCTTCTGTGCCTCCTCGAACCTTTCCGGTGGCATCTCGGTCTCCAGGCCGCGCAGGTCGAGGTCCTGATATTCCGGCACCCAGCCAATCGAAGTTTCCATGGCGTGCATCCCGAGCTGGCAACGCTGCACGATCCATTTCAGCACCCGCATGTTATCGCCGTAACCGGGCCAGAGGAATTTGCCAGCGGCATCCTTGCGGAACCAGTTCACGTGAAAAATGCGGGGAAGGTGCCGCACATGCCGCCGCATCTCCAGCCAGTGGGCAAAATATTCGCCCATGTTATAGCCGCAGAAAGGGAGCATCGCCATTGGATCGCGGCGCACTTCGCCCATGGTGCCAGCGGCTGCGGCGGTCATTTCCGAGCCCATCGTCGCTCCGAGATAGACCCCGTGCACCCAGTTGAAGGCTTGGAAAATGAGAGGCATCGTAGTGGCGCGCCGGCCGCCAAAAATCATCGCGCTCACGGGCACGCCCGCAGGATTTTCCCAGTCAGGATCAATGATCGGGCAATTCCGCGCCGGAGCGGTGAACCGGCTGTTCGCATGGCTGGTGAGAACGGCCTTGCCCGCCGCGTCGCGCATTTCCGGAGTCCAATCATTGCCGCGCCAGTCGATGAGGTGCGCGGGTGCGGTCCTCGTCATTCCCTCCCACCAGACATCGCCGTCGTCGGTGAGGGCAACATTGGTGAAAATGGTGTCCTTTTTGATGGATTCCATCGCCATGGGATTGCTCTCGTAGCTGGTGCCGGGGGCGACACCAAAGAAGCCCGCCTCAGGATTGATGGCGCGAAGATGACCATCCGGGCCGGGCTTGATCCAGGCGATGTCGTCACCGACACAACTCACAGACCAGCCCTCCTCGCGCAGGTGTTGAGGGGGAATGATCATGGCAAAATTCGTCTTGCCGCAGGCACTCGGAAAGGCGGCGGTCACGTAGGTTTTGCCGCCCTGCGGATCTTTGACTCCAAGGATGAGCATGTGCTCGGCCATCCAACCCTCGTCCCGCGCCATCGCGGAGGCGATGCGAAGAGCGAAACATTTCTTGCCCAAAAGCGCGTTGCCACCGTAGCCGGAACCGTAGCTCATGATCAGCCGATCCTCGGGAAAATGGGCAATGTAAGTGTCCTCGGGATTGCACGGCCAAGCCACATCCTGGGCACCAGACGCGAGCGGACTTCCAACGGAATGGAGACATTTCACGAAGGCACCCGTCTGGGTGATCTGATTGTAAACTGCGGTTCCCATGCGGGTCATGATGCGCATGTTGGCCACCACGTAGGGGCTGTCGGAGAGCTCGATCCCGTATTGTGCGATCGGTGAGCCAATCGGACCCATGCTGAAGGGAATCACGTAGAGAGTGCGGCCTGCCATGCAGCCTGCAAAGAGGACGTTGAGTTGGGTCTTCATCTCTGCGGGTGCCATCCAGTTATTGGTGGGACCGGCGTCTTTTTTCGATTTTGAGCAAATGAACGTGCGCTGCTCAACTCGGGCCACATCGCGGGCATCGCTGCGGACCAGCAGCGAGTTGGGGCGTTTGTCCGGGTTGAGCCAGAGACCAGCACCCGAGGCGACGATTTTCTCCCGCATGAGGCGATCCTCAGTCTCCGAGCCGTCGCACCAGTGAATATTCGCAGGCCGGGTGAATGCGGCAATTTCGTTTACCCAGGCGACCACGGCGGGCTGGTTGGGCGGAGTGCGGTTGAGTGCGGCAGGTGCGGTCGTGGTTTCCATGATTCACGTTATGACTGCCTGCTCGGGGTGGCTTTACAAAAATTGACAAAACCGCTGCTTTTCTTGCGAGTTAGATCGCAATCAGAGCCAAAAAAAACCCTCCGGGGTGGGACCGGAGGGTTTTCATGGGAGTTGGATTCTATTGTCCGTAATTCGGATCAATCGTGCTGAATTTGCTGGCGCGAACGGACAGCGCTTCGTCGAGGACCGAGGTGTCGTTGCTCAAGACTTTGGCGGCCTTGAAAAAGACATCGGTCTGGTCGAAGTAGCCGCTGAAGAGCAATGCACCAGGGCCGTCTGCCGTGATCGGGACGGAGGAGCCGGTGTGGTTGCCCGTGCGAAAACCGACGGCGAGTTTGTAGCGATTACTGTTGCCCGGCCAGTTGTTGGCGATTCCGCCCGTGCCGTAGTTGGACTCGACGTAGTTCGGAAAACCACCGACTTCGCCGACGTTGCTGCCACCGGCGATGTTCACTGTGGTGCTGCCGTTGACAGAGTCGTAGGCGGCGGCTGTGCGCGGATAAACTGAGGCACTGCGGGTATTCAGGACACTGTTGGAGACATTGGTGTCCGTCATGCCGACGATGCTCATCGATTGGTCATGATCGGCGGTGACGACGACGAGGGATTTCGTGTTCTTTACGGTGCCATTGCTGGTGCCGAAATTGCGACCGACGGCGACCGCCTTGTCGAGTTCGATCACATCCCAGATGCAACCGGCAGCCCAGTTGGAGTGCGATTGTTTGTCGATGGAGGCACCCTCGACCATGAGGATGAAGGGCGCGTTGTTTTTCGAGAGCACCTTGATCGCAGCGTCTGTCATTTCGTCTAACATCGGCTGATCGGTGTAGCCCTTCAGATTCTGCACACCTTCATCGCCGGGGCGGGTGAGGCCGAGCTTGTCGTAAGCGACACTCATGTTGCCGCTGGTGCTGTTGAATTCGGCGGTTTCAGAGCCCGTGGAGGTGAGGCCCGCGTCGGTGGTGCTCTTCACGGAGAAGAACAGGCCGAGGAGCTTGTCTGGCGGCGTGCCTCCGGTGCGAATGGCATTGAGTTCGGTGCGGTTGTGGGCATAGGAAAAGCCGGCAGACTGGAATTCGCTCACCAGATTGCGGGTGTCGCCGCTGTTGGTGGCATTGCGCAGGTCAAAGTGCTCGCGTCCACCGCCCAGGATAACGTCGAAGGCGGGACCGGGATTGATGCTGCCATCGAGAAACTGGGTGGCAATGTCGTAGGTCAGAGTGCGGGTCTGCACGTGGGAACCCTCGCCTGCGGGGGTGGCGTCGGTGATGTCGGCCGTGGAAACAATACCGGTCTTGTAGCCGTATTTGCGCTTAAGGTATTCCCAGAGAGTCTCGATGCGGGGGTTGTTTAACGCATAAAACTTGGTGCTCTGGATGGTGGCACCGCCGCTGCCTGCATTGTAGCGGAAGTCGTCATTATCTCCAAACACGCCGTGAGTGCCATCGGTGGTTTTATTGCCCGTGCACCAGGCGGAGGCCGTTGGCGAACTGTCAGGGACGATGCGCTCGATGTCATAGGTCATCACCATGCCGCTGGCGGGCATTGTGTCCATGCTCAGGAGTTGGTCGAAGAATCCCTCGCGAAAACGGTTGCCCGTGCTCTTGGCCACGATGCGGCCCGCATCGCGATAGGCGGTGCCCATGGCGTCGCCGATGAAAAGGATATAATTCTTTTTGGCAATGGCTCGTCCGCGCGCATCGGTGAAGCTGAAATCCTGCACGCCGATTTTTTGGGTGTAGGTGGCAGTGGCGTTTCCGTTGTCTGGATCAGTCACGGTGGCGACGATGGTGTGAACACCGGCTGTGAGGACACTCAGATTGCGGAAGGTCCACTCCTTGTCGTTGGTCGTGGTGTCGGCATCTACATTCGACTGCAAGTCGGATGGAACTGGCGTGCCGAAGTTCACAGGCGAGCCGTCGAGCGTGAAGCTGACAGTGGAGTTGGGTCCGAATTCAGTGGCTTCGACGCGGATGTCGAATTGCTGGTCGGTGAGGGCGCGGAATCTTTCGGGCAGGCGGATTTTGACGCTGGGAGCAGCGTAACCCACAGCCACAGAGGCGGCGATGGTGAGTGCGGTGATGAATTTTTTCATGGTTGATACAGTTGGGTTGGTTTCATTGCCGGGAACGACGCGAAGGCATCATTCCCGAGATTGGTTGGCTGGCTTGGGGCTTGGATGCGCGATGTTAGTCGCGGCCTGCCAGCACTTCGATGCGGGTGGCCAGCATGGGCAGCTTGATGCCCAGCCAGCGCAGAAATTCCTGCTTCGACTGGAAGCCATCCTGCGGCATCCCGATGTAGAAGAGCGCCGCATCCATCACGTGGGCTGTGTCGGGCTGCATGAGAATGGCGAGCCAGTTGTCGCGCACGGCGGGCTCGGCATAGTCGATGAGGTTTTTCTCGAAGCTAACAACCCGTGGCGCGTTCAGATTGCCCAGAGAGCTGATGATCGGCGCGCCCTCCCATTTGTCGGGATTTTCCACCACTATGGGCGACTGCCAGTCGTGAGTGTGTTTCCTGACGAGATGATGGGAAGTAAGGACCGAGCTGAACGGAGTCTCCACCAGCACCGTGCTGGTATGCAGACTGATGTGAGTGCCGCGCAGTCCCCACGTGTCTATGCGCTCCTCCTCCCCGCAGACGGAGCAATATCGGCTCGCGCCGGTGTGCTTCTCGATCCTCAGACCGAGAAACAACAGGACAGCGCAAAAAATGGCGGACACTGGGATGAGCCAGTTCTTAGTGAGACGACGAATGATCCGCGACATACCGGGTTGGATGCCAATGTTAGACGAGGCGGCGTTTGTGTTTGCAGGCCAGGACAAAACCCGTCGCGGCCAAGGCTAGAAAACCAACCGTCGATGGCTCTGGCACAGCGCTGACAGTCGCAGTGCCAGGCCCGGTGACATTGCCTGAAAACGTGCCGTAGTCGTCATTGGTCAGACCGGAGACAGCCAGCAGGTAGGTGCTGCCAACGGTGAGCGTTGTCGAAAAACTGGAGCCGAGGGTTGGATTGGAATCCAGCGTGTTATCGTTGGCGACGAGGAAATTAGCCTCGGGATCAGCCTGGTTGAAGGTTGGCGAGTAAAGTGTGATGAAAGTGTCCAACAGGGCTGGATTGCCAGCGACCACGTTGAAGTTATACAGCCCCGTCGTATTCACGGTGACTGAGAATAGACTGAACGGAACATTGGAGCCAAAGGCGCTGGGGCTGCCACTTTCAGTTGTGCGATTGTAGGTGTCCGAGGATGTAGTGTCGCCAGCAAACGAGGTGGCTTTTGCGTTAGAGAGGACCAGGGCAAGAGTCACGCAGGCGATGGTTAGGAAGCGGGTGTTTTTCATATTCGTCAAATGTTAGAAGTGGGTCGTTGGGCGGTTAAACGCTCACATCATCGCGAACGGACGGCGCCGGTCAAAAAGTCTATGGCAACGTTTCCGTGTCGCTAACATGACAAAAATGTGGCGATTGGTTTGCCTGAGAAAATGGCGCTTTATTTAGAATTATTCTTGATCTAATTCCAAGTTGAGGCATGGTGCAGACGTGTCTTCCGACGATCCCATCTACGACGAAAGTGTGGCCCAGGGCGGCTTCCGCCTGACCCGACAGCGGCGTGAAGTCTATGATGCGCTGCTCGATGTGCGCGACCATCCCACAGCTTCGGAAATTTTTCTGCGGGCCAAGAATCGTATGCCCTCCATCTCACTCGCCACGGTTTACAACAGCCTTGAGGCGCTGGTCGCCAGTGGCTTGGTGAAGCAGGTGAATCTTGATCGCGCGCCCACCCGCTACTGCCCCAACACCAAGGAACACGGCCATTTCTTTTGCGAGAAATGTCACGATGTCCAGGATGTGGAGTTGGTGCCGGGCCGTGATTCCAAACATTTCATCCTCCCCGACGGCTGCGTCATCACCCACCATGAGGTCTCCCTCAAAGGTCTCTGCCCCAAGTGCGCGAGCCCGGCTCCACTCCTTTCTTAAAAATCATCATGTCCACACTCAGCATTCGCAATCTACACGCCTGCATCGCCGGGCAGCCTGAAACTGAAATCCTTCGCGGCCTGACCCTCGATATTCCGAAGGGCCAAGTCCACGCCATTATGGGACCCAATGGCTCGGGAAAAAGCACACTGTCGAAAGTCCTGGCCGGTCATCTCGATTACACGGTGACGAGCGGGGAAGTCCTCATGAATGGCGTCTCCATTCTCGAGATGGAACCCGATGCACGCTCGCGTGCCGGCTTCTTTCTAGCCTTTCAATATCCCAATGAAATTCCCGGTGTTTCCAATGCCAACTTCCTCCGCGCGGCACTTCAAGCGCGTCTGCCGGAAGGTGAGGAACTGGATGCTACGGACTATTACAAGCGTCTCTATTCCAAAATGGACATGCTGGAGATGGACCGGAAATTTACCGCGCGTTCTGTGAACGAAGGTTTCTCCGGCGGCGAGAAAAAGCGAAACGAAATTTTGCAAATGGCCATGCTCGAACCAGAATTCGCTGTCTTGGATGAGACCGATTCCGGCCTCGATATCGATGCGCTTCGGATCGTCTCCAATGGCGTGAACGCCCTGCGCGGACCAGATCGCGGCATCCTTCTCATTACCCATTACCAGCGCCTGCTCGACTACATCATTCCCGATGTCGTGCATGTGATGGTGAAAGGCCGCCTCGTCAAAACCGGCGGCAAAGATCTCGCCCTCGAACTTGAGGAAAAAGGCTACGATTGGATTCGCGAGGAAAATCTGGAGCCCGCACTTTCCTAACTCAAACCCCACCGATCACCATGAGCACCACTGCCATTGATATTGACCGCGAGCTCGGCAATTTCACCTACGACGTCAAACCCTATCGCGACTCCGGTTTCGGTCTGAGTGCCGACACTGTCAATTACATCTCGGATGTGAAAAACGATCCCGACTGGGTTCGCGAATTTCGCCTGAAATCCCTGCAAACCTTTTTCGACAAACCCATGCCGACAAGCTGGGCGACGAAAGATTTGGATGCGATTGATTTCACAAAAATTCGCTACTATCTCAGCGCGCAGGAAAAAACCACCCGCTCCTGGGACGATGTGCCAGAGGACATTAAGAGGACTTTTGAGCGACTCGGTATTCCCGAGCAGGAACGGAAATTTTTGGCCGGAGTGGAAGCGCAATTCGACTCCGAGGCGGTTTATTCCAACGTCCAAAAGGTCGTCTCGGATCAGGGCGTAATTTTCACCGGCTCCACCGAAGGCTTGAAAGAGCATCCGGAAATTTTCCGGAAGTGGTTTGGCAAAGTCATCCCAACCGGAGACAATAAATTCTCCGCATTGAACAGCGCCGTCTTCTCTGGCGGCAGTTTTATTTATGTCCCACCGGGTGTGAAAGTGAAGCACCCGTTGCAGGCGTATTTTCGCATCAACTCCGAAAACTTTGGCCAGTTTGAGCGCACTCTCATTATTGTCGATGAAGGTGCCGAACTAACTTACATGGAAGGCTGCACCGCCCCGAAATTTACCACCGCCACACTGCACAGTGCGGTCGTAGAACTCGTCGCGATGAAGGGCGCGAAGATTCAATATATCACCGTCCAAAACTGGTCTCCGAATGTTTTCAATCTCGTCACCAAGCGCGGCATCGCCCACGAAGAGGCCGAGGTGAAATGGATCGATTGCAACATCGGCAGTCGGCTCACGATGAAATATCCTGGCGTCGTGATGAAGGGCCGCAAGGCTCGTGGCGAAGTGATTTCCATTGCGCTCGCCAACGACGGACAGCATCAGGACACCGGCGCAAAAATGATCCACGCAGCCGATGAGACGACTTCCAATGTAATCTCGAAATCGATCAGCGTGGGCAAAGGCCGCTCGACTTACCGCGGGATGGTCCACATTCCCAAGCACCTCAAAGGCTGCAAAAACAACACCGAGTGCGACGCGTTGCTCATCAACAGCACGAGCCGCACGGACACGTATCCGGCGATCACCGTTCGGGGCACGGGCAACGTCACGCAGCATGAGGCGAGTGTGAGCCAGGTCAGTGCCGAGCAGATTTTTTACATGCAACAGCGCGGCCTCACCGAAGGCCAAGCCATGTCTCTGAGCGTGAATGGATTCGTCAACGACCTCGTCCGTCAGTTCCCGATGGAATACAGCGTCGAACTCAAGCGCCTCATCGACATGGAGATGGAAGGCTCCGTCGGATAAAACCTAACCACCTGCCGAAGATGCTCCACGACGCACTCCTAGAAACGCCCATGGCTTCCTTGTTAGAGACACCATTCATCGACCCGACTGCGCCTGATTGGCTGCAAACGCTCCGCCAGCAAGCTTGGACTGATTTTCAAAACACGCCCGCTCCCAAGCGGAAAGATGAGGCGTGGCGTTTTGCAAATCTGAAAATGTTGGAGCTGGATCAGTATCAGCCAGCTTCCAAGATCGATCGCGAAACCGAGCAAAAAATTCTGGCGCAATCCACCGGGCTCAGCTCTGTTGCGGGCCGTCTGGTGTTTGCCAACGGCATCCTCCTGGCTAAGCAAAACTTGACTGCAGAACTTATCGCCCAAGGTGTGCAGTTTCTGAGTTTTGATGAAGCGGTGAATTTTGTTCCCGAGTTGATTCAGCAACATTTCATGACGCAAACTGTGGGACTCGGTTCCGCACGGCTTGCCGCTTTGCACAAAGCCAAGGTGAGCACTGGGACGGTGATCCATGTTCCGAAAAATGTGGAAATCGCCTTGCCGCTGGAAATTTTTCACTGGCTCGACGGGCAGAATTCCACGGTGTTTCCGCACACGCTGATCATCCTCGGCGACAACGCGAAACTTACCGTTTTGGAGCACTATCAATCGACTCAAAGTCAGACGGAAGGTCTAGCTTGCGCGGTGAATGATTTGATCCTCGGTGCGGGTGCCCGACTCACTTACGTGTCCGTCCAGGATTGGAGCGACCATGCGCGAAGTTTTCAAATCAACTCCACGGAACTCGCCCGCGATGCGCACGCGACTAACATGGTAGTGAATCTCGGTTCCAGCTACTCGCGTTACGAAAGCGCCAGCCGCATGCGTGGCCCGGGTGGTCGCAGCGACATGCTTGCGGTGAACGTGGCCACCGATCATCAGGAATACGACCAGCGCACTTTGCAGGATCACGCGCAGCCGCATTGTACTAGCGATCTGCTTTACAAAAACGCGCTGCTGGATTTTTCCCGCACCATTTTTGCAGGTCTCATCAGGGTCGAGGAGCACAGTCACAAAACCGATGCCTACCAGAAAGTGCGCAACCTCATCCTAAGTGATGACGCGGAGGCGAACTCCATGCCGGGATTGGAAATCCTGGCCGACGACGTGCGTTGCAGTCACGGTGCCACCAGCGGGCAACTCGAGCAGGACGAGGTTTTTTATCTACTCAGCCGCGGGATTCCAGAAGCGGCGGCCCGCAAATTACTCGTGATGGGATTTCTCAATGAAGCCATCAACCGACTTGAGAATGAGTCGATTGAAACTCATCTCAATTCGCTGATCGCGCAAAAATTCGCGACTCTGTAAAAATCCCAATCATAAGGGCCAGCGGGGGCTCTGGCGCAGTTTACGAATGATCCGACTTACATAGCGCTGGACCTTGGCCGTCGGGTGCAGCGGCGTGCGATCTCGTGGGTTCGGCAGCATCGCTGTGATCAGAGCTGCCTGCGAGGCGTTCAGTTTTTTTGAGGGAATATGCCAGTAATGCTGCGAGGCGGCCTCGATCCCGTAGAGGCCGTCGCCGGTTTCGATGACATTTATATAGAGCTCGAAGATACGGCGCTTGGTGAGCATCTTTTCCATGAGGATCGTGTAGTAGGCTTCCAAGGGTTTGCGCACCCAGGAACGACCCTGCCAGAGAAAGAGTGAGCGGGCGCATTGCATCGTAATCGTTGAAGCACCGCGAGTTGGTTTGCCCAAGCGTTCCGCGTCGGCAACTGCGTGATCGACCTCCACCCAGTCGAAGCCCTTGTGGGTAAAAAAACGCGCATCCTCTGTCTGCCAGACTGCTTTTAGAAAATACGGCGAGACGTTTTCCAGCCGCACCCAGCGTAGCGCAGGCACTGGAGCTGGACCCGAATGACGGCGGCCTTGAACGCGGCGGATGAGCATCAATGGAGTGTAACTCGGATCAAAATAACGCACCGCTAACACCTCGATCATCGGAAAGAAAATCAGGAATGCCAGTGTCCAGAGAAGCACGCGGACGATACGGCTCCCGCGTCTGGCAGGAGGCGACGATCGTTTCTCTCGAGCTGCTACAGAAGTGCGCGCCACGAGTCAGGACTCGTAGGATTCCATCGCGGTGAGCATCTCGCGCACGGCGGTTTCCAATCCGACGCTGATGCTCCGCGAAATGATGGAATGGCCGATGTTGAGTTCGTTCAGCCCCGGAATCTGGAGGATGCTAACGATATTCACGTAGTTGATGCCGTGGCCTGCATTGACGATAAGCTTTTTCTTTTGGGCCAGCCGCGCGGAATCAACCAGGCGTGCGAGTTCCTCTTTCTGCGCCTTGCCGATCGCATTCGCAAACGCACCGGTGTGCAACTCGACCATTTCCGCTCCCAACTCCGCAGCGGCCTCGATTTGGCGATGATCTGGATCGATGAAAAGACTGATGCGAATCCCGGCCGACTGCAGCCGTTTGATCGTTGGCTCCAAGGCCCGGCGATGACGCACCGCGTGGAGCCCGCCTTCTGTGGTGATTTCCTGCCGGTTTTCTGGCACCAGACACACGTCGTCCGGTTGAATCCGCAAGGCGATTTCGAGGATCTCCCGAGTGTTGCCCATTTCCAGATTGAGCTTAGTCACGATGCTCTGGCGGAGCTGGCGAACGTCCTCGTCCTGAATGTGGCGGCGGTCTGCCCGCAGATGCACGGTGATGCCGTGGGCACCGGCGCGTTCGCAGGCGGAGGCGGCTTCGAGCAGGCGCGGCTCGGCGTTGGGGTGCGTCTGCATTTGCGCGTAACGCGCCTGCCGCAGCGTGGCCACGTGGTCGATGTTGACGCCGAGTTTCATGGAAATGTGACCGCGCTGGCAGAGTTGCTAGTGACGGAAATGCCGGATGCCGGTGAAGACCATGGAAATTTTCCGCTCGTTGGCGGCAGCGATCACCTCGGCATCGCGGACGGAGCCGCCCGGTTGAATCGCGCAAGTGGCACCGGCCTCGGCGGCAGCGATCAGGCCGTCTGGGAATGGGAAAAACGCGTCGCTGCAAACGGCGCTGCCCTTCAGCGAAAGCCCGGCCTCGCCTGCTTTCCAGACCGCGATGCGACTCGAATCTACGCGGGACATTTGCCCGGCGCCGATGCCGAGTGTGCGATCCTTGCTGGTGTAAACAATGGCGTTGGATTTGACGTGCTTGACGATTTTCCAGCCAAACGCCATGGCTTTCATTTCGTCGATGGTCGGAGGACGTTCGGTGACGACCTTCTCTTCCATTCCACTGAAATTCGCCCGGTCCACATCCTGCACGAGGACGCCGCCCATGACGGCGCGATAGTCGAGTTCGTGCGCTCCGCCCTGAGCCACATCGGCCATGCGCATGAGACGAAGATTCTTTTTTTTCTGCAAAAGCGCACGCGCATCCGGCTCAAAGTCCGGTGCGATGATGACCTCGCTGAAAATCTCGCCGATGGCTCGCGCGAGCGCTTCAGTGAGCGGGCGGTTTGTAATAATAATCCCGCCAAACGGCGCCTGCTTGTCGGTGGCAAACGCCTTCAGCCACGCTTCGCGCAGATCCGGGTCGCTGCCAACTCCACACGGATTGGTGTGCTTCAAAATGGCAACGGTGGGCTCATTAAATTCCAGAATCAGGCGGCCCGCCGCACTGATGTCGAGGATGTTGTTGTAGGAAAGTTCCTTACCGTGGAGTTGAGAAAAATGGTCGTTGAAATGGCCGTAAAGCGCGGCTTCCTGATGCGGATTTTCGCCGTAGCGCAGGCGCTGGGTGAGCGGGAGCGAGAGGGAAAAATTCGTTCCGCATTCCTGCTCGCGATTGAGGAATGTGGAGATCATCTGATCGTAGCGCGCGGTCAGTTGAAAGACTTTGATCGCCAGTTTTTCGCGGAGACTGAGGGTGGTCTCGCCATTATTTTCGGCGAGTTCGGCCAAGACAACTTCATAATCCGTGGGATCGGTAACGACGGTGACGAAGCGGTAATTTTTCGCCGCGCTGCGGAGCATGGAGGGTCCGCCGATGTCGATCTGCTCAATGGCTTGTTCGAGAGTGACGTCAGGTTTGGCGACCGTTTCTTCGAAGGGATACAAGTTGACCACGACTAAATCAATGGGCTCGATTCCAGCGGAGGCGGCTTCCTTCACATGCTGCTCGTTGTCACGGACGTAGAGCAGCCCACCGTGGACGAGGGGATGCAGCGTTTTCACGCGGCCATTCATCATTTCCGGAAATTTGGTGAGATCGGAAACGTCTTTGCAGGCGATGCCTTCCGCGCGCAGCAAGGTGGCGGTGCCGCCGGTGGATACGAGTTCGATGCCACTCTCCGCAAGCTTTTTGGCAAAGGGCACGAGGCCGGCTTTATCGGACACGGAGAGAAGGGCACGCTGGATTTTCATAGGGCGGAAAAGATGGAGAATGCCGGTGGAAAAAGCAACAGGATAGGATCGCGCTTACTCGGCGCTGGCGCTCTTTTCGAGTGCTTTCACGCGGGCAAAAAGTTTGGGCAGACGACTTTGGTAAGCCAATTTTTCAGCCATGTCCTTGGCAGGTTCGGCGTAATAACCGATCCATTTGGTGCCAGCGGGGATGTTTTTGCTGACGCCGGCCTTGGCCCCGATGATGGCTTGGTCGCCGATTTTCACATGACCGACGATACCAGCTCCGCCGGCGACGATGACGTAATTACCGAGGTGCGTGCTCCCCGAGATGCCGACTTGGGCAATAATGAGGCAGTGTTTTCCGATGACCACGTTGTGCGCGATCTGGACGAGATTGTCAATTTTGGTGCCTGCGCCGATCCACGTGCGACCAAAGCGGGCGCGGTCGATGGTGGTGTTAGCCCCAATCTCCACATCGTCATCCAACTGGACAATGCCGATCTGCGGAATCTTCTGGTGACGACCGTCGATCATCTCAAAACCATAGCCATCGGACCCGATGACGGCTCCGCTGTGGATGATGACGCGGCTGCCGATCTGGGCGCGCTCGCGAATAGTGACGTTCGGATAAATCAGGCAGTTTTCTCCCAGGATGCTGCCGTGGCCAATGTAGGTATTGGCGCCAATGACCGTGCCCACACCGATTGTGACCCCGGGTTCAATCACGACATTTGGCTGAATGGAAACCGTGGGATCGATTTGACAATTTTCTCCGATGACCGCTCGTGGATGAATCCCTTGTGCCCAAACCGGCGGTTCGGGGCGGAATTTTGCCATGATGGTAGTGAAGGCGAGTGAGGGATTTTCCACGGCGATGAGCGCGCCTTGGATCGTCACCTCTACGTCGGGCCGAACCAGAACTGCCCCAGCCTGGGTGCTCTTTAAGTCCGCCAAATATTTGGGATTGGCGAAGAATGCTATGTCACTCGACTGCGACTCGACCAGCGAGGCGACGCCTTGAATGGGAGTCGCGCCATCGCCAGATAACAATGTGCCCCCGACGAGTTCGACGATTTCTTGGACGTTCAGAATCATGGTTTGGGAAAAATGGCTGCGAGAAAAAGAAAGGGCAGCCTGTGGAGGCTGCCCTAACTGGTTAAAAGATGGAAGTGAGATTTATTTCTTGGCCTTAGGCGTCTTCTCTGGAGTTGCCGTCGGAGTGGCGCTAGCCGCCGCTGGAGCGGTCTGGCCCTTGTTCAGTGTGTCGATGATCGTCTGGCTGAAGTCGAAGGTGTCGCGAGCGTAGAGGAGGAATGGAACGCTGTTCAAGCTGGCTCCAGAACGGTCAAAAACGATATCGAAGTTTTCCGCAGTTACCTTGTCCTGAATGAGTTTGTTGATTTCCTCAACGATGCCATTGCGCATCCGAACGGCTTGTTCCTGAAGTTGTTTTTCGCGAGTCACACGGAAATCGTTGATGTCTTTTTCCATGCCTTTCGCGTCGTTGATCTTCTCGTCGCGGGTCTTGGCTTTCTGCTCCTTGGTGTCGTTGCTCAACTCGGTTTTCTTGAGCTCATCGTTGAGCTTGTTGATCTCATCGATCTGCTTTTTGTAGCCTTCGATACGGTCGTCGAGTTCCTTTTTGGCGGCGGCGCGGGCGTCGTTGATCTTGGTCTCGGCGTCCTTGGTTTTATAGTAACCTTGGAAGACTTTGTTCATGTCCACAGTGCCGACTTTGAGTTCAGCAGAGGCCGTGGAGGCAAATGCCATGGAGAGTGCAGCGAGGGTGAGGGTGAGGTATTTTTTCATTAGATGTTAGAGTGGGAGTGTCTTTTTGGTTTGGAATGAGACCTTCTGCAAGCGAATACGTTCAAAATTGATAGCCAACATTGAAGTTAAATTTGCCTGAAGAGTCATTAAAGCGGTCGGATTGGATGGGAATGCCGTAGTCGATGCGGATCGGACCGATCGGAAGATCGAGGCGCACACCGAAGCCGAAGTCGGAATTCACGTCGCCGCCGAAATCATAGGCGTCTGCGCTGACAAAGCCGGTGTCATAGAAGAAGGCACCGCGGACTTTTTCCACAATCGGGAAGGTGTATTCAGCGGTCAGATGCGCCATGGTGCGGCCACCGAGTGGGTTACCGAGTTCATCCTTGGGACCGACATCGCGATAATCGAAACCGCGCAAGCTGTTGGCGCCACCGAGATAGAGCCGGTCGAAGATCGGCACATTGCCGTTGCTCCAGCTATCGATGACTGCAGCCTCGGCATTGATCAGGAAAATCGTATCCCATGGCAGCGAGAAATACTGGGTGCCTTCGAGGCTGAAACCATAAGTCTCGACGTCGCCACCGAGAATTCCGCCTGCGTAATGAACGCCCGCGTCGATTTTATGGCCAGTCCGGGTGAGCTTGCCGCTGTCGCGTGTGTCGTTTGTGACAAAGAAGGAGAGTTGGCTCTTCAACTTGTCGCCTTCCTCTGCACGAATGGCCGAGGTGACATCGGAATCCAGGTTGTAGATGCCGACGTCCTCAATGCGGTATTCCAGACGAGCTTGGGTGAAATTGCCGAGAGGCTTGCGCAGCGTCGTGGCAAAACCGTAGTTTCGCTGTGAATAGACCGTGCTCTGGTAATCCGCTTCGCGGTAGTAAACCTCACCACCAAGCGAGAGTTTTTTATCCATGAAATATGGCTCCGTGAGACCGAGGATGAAGTCCTTGCGGCGGGCACCGTATTGCAATTTGAGCCGGAATTTCTGACCGGCGCCGGTAAAATTCGGATAACCCGCGATGTCGAAGTTACCCTGGGTGACCTCGGCGAATCCGAGCAACGAATCGATAGAACTGAAGCCGAAGCCGAAGTTCAGTGAGCCGGTGCGTTTTTCGTCCACATTGATATTTAAGTCCTTGCGGCCGGGCACCATCGTGTCGGTGGCGTAGGTCTCGACTTTCTCAAAATAATCGAGGCCTTCGAGACGTTTCTTGCTGATGTCCACGCGGACGGTGTCATAGACGTCGCCCGGAGCCAGAACCAGCTCGCGGCGGAGGACCTTGTCCTTGGTGCGGGTGTTGCCCGTGATGTTGATGCGCTCAAGGTAGCTTTGCACGCCTTCCTCGATTTTGTATTGCAGATTGACCGCGCCGGGACCGGCTGGAGTCGTGATCAAATCGACTTTCATGTCGGCGTAACCGAGGCGTCCGTAGGAATCCTCAATGGCCTTGATGTCCTTTTGACTTTGAGTCGGACCAAAAACGGTGCCTTCCTTCATCTGCAAAATGCCGCGGATTTGCTCCGTGGTGGCCAGTTGATTGCCCTCAATGCCGAGCGAGCGAACGGTGTATTTTGTTCCCTCGGAGATCGAAATGTTCAGGTCCACTTTTTTGCTGCTGATGCGGACGACTTGCGAATCAATGATCTTTACGTCGGAATAACCAGCGTCCTGGTAGAGCAGTTTGATTTTTTGAAGATCCTCGTCGAGCTGGGTTGCGCTCAACTGGCCCGATTTATTGAAGAACGAAAGCAGGTTCTTCGGCTTGGTTTTCATTTCCTGAATGAGCCGCTTTTTCTTGAAAACGGTGTTTCCGGCGAAATTGATATCGTTGATCTCCGTCTTCGCGCCTTCGGAAATGGTGAAAGTCACACGCGCTTTGCCGGTCTTGGCATCGACGTCGCTTTTGTATTGGATGCCAATGTCGGTGTAGCCTTTTTTCTGATACATCTCGATGATCTTCTGGCGGTCGGCCTCGAGCGTGTCTTCGTTCAGGACGGCGCCCGGTTTGGCTGTGATTTCCTTGCGAATGCGGGTGGGTTTGATGATTTCGCCGCCGTCGATGACAACTTCGCTGACGGTCGCTTTGCCCTGCACCACGATGAAGACCTTAATGTTGTTTCCAGAAGGCTCGCCAAACATGCGGACATTGGTCACAGCGCCGGTGCGATAGAGGCTCTTAATATCCTCCTCGACAACGGGTTCCGAATAAGGCTTGCCGACCGTGGTGCGGATGTTGGCAAGGATGCGTTCCTTGCTGATCGCGGCTGGACCAGCGTATTGGACCTCAATGGATTGCACAATCGGAGCACTCGGCGCTGTTTGCGAAAACGCGGGCAACGCGGTGAGCAGGAGCAGAAAGGCAGCGGAAACGATTCTCAAGGTGGTGGGAATGGTGGTCATAATAAGGTTGGTGCGCGCACGGGAAAATCCCGCAAAGCGGGCTATAGATGGGGGAAAACAGGGGCCAAGGTCAAGCGTTTCTCCAAAAGAAAAGACGCAAGCCGCCGAAATTGAGCCGAGTTGCAGCGAAATCTGGGCTAATCTAGCAGGCGATACCAGTTGTCCCGCGCCCGCGGTTCGTAGCCAGCCTCGATCACCAGTCGGCGAATGTCATCAACCGCCAGCCGAAACGACGTGCCGGCGTTGCTGACCACATTTTCCTCCATCATCACGGAGCCAAAATCATTCGCGCCATACTTCATTGCGATCTGGCCGATCTTCGGACCCTGCGTCACCCAGGAGCTTTGCACGTTGTCAAAATTATCCAGAAAAATCCGGGACAACGCCTGCATCCGCAGATACTCCGCGCTGCCGACCGGTTCGGCTTTCAGCACGGTGTTTTCCGGCTGGAACGTCCAGCAAATGAAAGCCGTGAAACCGCCCGTCGCATCCTGCTGATCGCGCAACCGCTGCAAGTGCTCGATGCGTTCCCCGACCGTTTCCACGTGGCCAAACATCATCGTCGCGCTCGTGTTCAACCCGAGTTCGTGTGCAATCGCCATCACCTCCAGCCACTGATCCGAGTTGCATTTCAATGGAGCGATTCGGTTGCGCACGCGATCCACTAGAATCTCGCCGCCCCCGCCCGGAATCGACCCTAACCCGGCTTCTTTGAATTTCGTAATCACCTCGCGCAGAGGCATTTGGAAGACTTGCGAGAAGTGATTAAACTCCGGCGGGCTGAACGCGTGGATGTTGATATGGGGAAATTTTTCCCGGATATGATGCAGCAGTTCGAGGTAATGATCGATCCCGAGCTTGGGATGGTGGCCTCCCTGCATGAGGATTTGGACGCCGCCGATGGCGCTCAGTTCCTCGATTTTCTGATCGATCTGCTCATGGGTGAGAACGTAATGGTCCTCGTCTTTTTCGGTGCGGTAAAACGCGCAAAACTTGCAGTAAACATTGCAGACGTTGGTGTAATTAATGTTGCGATCAATGATGTAAGTGACGACCTCATTACCGCGACCGCCGTAGGCTGCGGCCTTTTTTTGCTGCCGCCGCTGATCCGCCAGCCAGCCCAACTCCGGGAGCGGCAGCCGATACAATTCCATGGCTTCCGCCGCCGAAATTCGTTCGCCCGCGAGGACTTTTTCAATGGCGGAATCTTCAGAAATCAATGCTGTCATAAGTTTTCCTAATGCTTTCCAGATTATCGCTTTTGGAGGAAAATAGCAAGGTGCGGCAGTTGACATCTCCCCCGCCAATCTTTAGGAGGAAGCTCGTACATGGAATTCGTTCCCAAAATCTCCGACCCCCCCCTGCCGGGAACTTTGCGCCCAATCACAAAGGAGCTTCGCATCGAAAAAGGAGCCCGGATTTTCCAGCGATTTACCCTCATTTCCGAGCTGGGCAAAGGCCGTTGCAGCACGACCTGGCTGGCGGACGATCCACGTTTTCGTCGCGAGGTGGCCCTGAAGCTTTTCCGCTCGGCCAATGTCGAGCAGACGGAGGAGGAGCGCCTCATCTGGCGTGATTTTTTGCGACGGCTGCGGATTTTAAATCATCCCGACATCGTGATCACGATGGAGTTTTTTCACGAGGGACCGTGGCTGGCGCTGTCCAATTCGTATGAAATGGGCCCGTCACTGGCGGCGATGACCCTGCAGGCGGGAAAAACCCTCCCACTCCTGCGAACCCTTGAGATTCTGAAAACCACCGGTTGCGCCCTCGCTGCTGCGCACGACAAACATTTCATTCTGCACGGCAATCTGAATGCCTGGAATATTCTCATCCCCACCCATCGCCGCACGGCCAAGATCACCGATTTCGGGTTTCATCCGCCTCTGACTCCCCCCGGGGAGGACACCGGCAGCCCGGAGGAAACCTGGAAACTCGCCTGCCTCAGCCCGGAGCGTCTGGCCGGGAGTCCACCGTCACATGCCGACGACATCTATGCATTCGCGACAGTGGCTTTCCAGCTTTTCACCGGCAAAAATCCACCGCTCAACGCCTCGGGCGACCTCGATCATGCGGCGGCGCAGGCGCTGCTCTCCCAAGCTCCGGCGGAATGGCGCACGCATCTGCCCATCGGACTTTCAACCAACCCGGCGGATCGCCCGGAGACGCTCACCATTTTCCTCCAGGCGCTGAATATCTACGAGGAGTTTCGTCCGCTGCAAAAGGAAATTGAGAAGGTCCAGGCGCGCGCACCGAAGACTACCCCTCGCACCAGCCACAGCCCGGATAATCTGAATCGGAAAAAAAAGATTTTGTTCCAGATTTCCGTTGGCATTTGCGTGATCGCCGCGCCGCTGGCCGTGGGCTGGATTATTTATCACAGCACACAGGTCAGCCATCGGTTGCAAGTCGAGCGGGTGAAGGCCGAGGTGCGGGAGAGGGAATTGGAAGCAGCAGAAAATGAGCGTGTCCTGAAGCTGAATGATCGTCTCGGCGGCGGTGCCGACCCCTCGAAATCGAATCTGGAACTCTATAGCCGCACGATGAACGAGGCCGCTCCCACGCCCAAGCCCACGCCAATCGTGATCAACTCCGGGGCGCGTGATTTTTACAATGAAGGCCGGGCGAAATTCGCCGCTGGCGATCCGGCGGGCGCGATGGAGAGCTACGAACTCGCCATTGTTCTGCAACCCGACTGGCCCGATCTACTCGAAGCGCGCGGCCAGGCGTTGCTGGCGAATAAAAAACCCGAGGACGCCATTTTGGAATTCAGCAAAGCGCTCATTATCGATCCATCGCGCCTGAATTCCTTGCTGGGCCGGGCTGAGGCGCATCTCGCCACGGGCGACAAAACCTCGGCCAAGGCCGACCTTCTGAATGCGCTCAAACTCGACCCTGTTAATGCTGATGCGAAGGCGTTGATCGACAAAAACAATCTCCCCGTCCAGTCCGAGCCGGGGCTTATTCAATAAGCGAAGTTCCGTTACAAATGCCCGGCCTGATGCAACTGCCGGGTGATTGAGGTCTGTCTCTTGAGCAGATCGCCATAAAGCTCCTGAAGCGCGCTGTTTGGCTGGCAACGAGTCGCCGGATTGAGCGCGACGGCCTGCTCGCAAAGGCTGGCCAGGGAAACGCCGCGTCCATTGGTGGTGCCATCGATCCAGACCGCCTGCACCGCCGCGCCGAGCGCCGCGCCCTCGGCTGTAGCCAGGCAAACGACTGGAACTCCAAAAACGTCCGCCGCCAGTTGCCGCCAGACGGCGCTCTTGCTTCCGCCGCCGGTGAGTCGAATCTCAGTCGCCTGTACGCCTAGCTGCGCCAGCCGTTGCAGGCCATAGGCGAGCCCGAGTGTGACGCCTTCCATCGTGGCGCGGGCGATGTTTTGCGGGTTCATATTTTTCGTGGTCAGGCCGTGCAGCACACCGGTTCCATTGGGCAGATTCGGGGTCCGCTCGCCATTCAGGTAAGGGAGAAATAGCAGCCCACCCGCTCCGGGCGCGGCCTCAGCGATGGCGGAGTTTAGCGTGGCGTGATCCCAGTTAAAGAGTTGCCGGACCTGCTCGGTGGCGACGGTCACATTCATCGTGCAAATCAGCGGCAGCCAATGATCTGTGCTGTCGCAGAAAGCGGCCACATCGCCTTCGAGGTCGATGATCGGTTTGTCGGCGCAGGCGTAGAGCGTGCCCGAAGTTCCAAAACTGGCGGTAACGACTCCGGGCCGAATGTTGCCCGTGCCGATGGCACCCATCATGTTGTCGCCGCCGCCGGAGGAAACGACCACGTTGGCCGAGAGTCCCCAGCGCTGGCGCAATTCCTCGCGCAGCAGCCCGGCTGGACTTTGGGACGATTGCAGCTTGGGGAGTTTGTCCACCAGATCGGGGTCAATAAAATCGATCAGTTTCCCGCACCATTCGCGCGTCCGCACATCGAGCAAACCTGTGCCCGAGGCGTCGCCGTATTCCATGGTTTTGTCGCCGGTCAGCCAGTAATTCAGGTAATCATGCGGGAGCAAAACGGAGTCGATCGCGGCAAAATGTTTTGGCTCATTTTCCTTCAGCCAGAGTAGTTTGGGCGCAGTGAAGCCGGGTGAAATGACGTTGCCCGCGAGTTTGATAATATTCCGCTGACTTCCAAATTCCTGCGCAAATGCCTCGCACTGGGACGCGGTCGAGGTGTCGCACCAGAGCTTGGCCGGGCGGATGACGTTTCCATTTCGATCAAGCACCACCAGCCCGTGCTGCTGGCCGCTGATACCAATGCCGCGCACGGCGTCGCGTCGGCTGCCGAGCTTGTCGAGACAGTCTGCGATGGTCGTTTCTGTGGCGGTGAGCCAATCCTCGGGATGTTGCTCAAGGTGACCCGGCGGCAGTCCAGCGATAAGACTGTAACCCGACTGAGCCGAGGCAACGATCTCCCAGGTTTCCGTGTCGAGGACGATGCATTTGGTGCTTTGGGTGCCGCTGTCGATGCCGAGATAGAGCATGGGAATGAGTGGGTAAAAAGGTCGGTTGGGTGGGTTTGGGCTTTACGCGCCGCGTATAGGGAGTATGAAGGATGAGTCGCTTTTTCCACTACGAAAAGTGCGAAACTTGGATTTCCCCTCAATTATGCTGACACGCCTGCTTCACACTCGTTATCGCGTCCAGGATTTGGAAAAAACCGTCCATTTCTACAAGGCAGTGCTCGGGCTTGAGGAAACGCGGCGACATACATCCGGACGTGGCTCGCAACTGGTGTTTTTCAAGGCTCCTGGCAGCGCGGAGGAGATCGAAATTTGTAAATTCGACGAGAGCGGACCCGTCGTAGTGGGTCCAGATCTCACCCATCTCGCCTTCGAAGTGGAGGACATGGATGCCTTCGCCAAAGAAGTCGCAGCGAAGGGTTATCCGCTGAGTGATGGTCCGCACACTTCGTCGAACGGCAGTAAAATCGCCTTCATCGACGCTCCCGAAGGTTACGAAATCGAGCTGATCCAAAGCGCCCGCTAATTTCCCCTCTGACTCATGGATTTTGACTGGCTTGATGCCCCTTTTGATCTGAAAAAGGTCACTCCGAAAGAGATTGAGGAGTCGTTTGAAGATCCTTTCAGCCTGCGATTTCTGCCGGAGTCGGTCGGCCTGACTAGCGAGGCGCGCTATTTCTGCCTCGGAAAATCCATTGGAGGACGCTGCATTTTCAGCGTGTTCTGGACCGACGGGAAACGTTATCGGGTGATCTCCTCGCGCGAGATGGCTCCCGAGGAGCAAAGTTATTACGACCGGAAAAACGCGGAGTTTGCCCTATGAAAAGCATTGCCCATTGGTCTGAAGTGCCAGTTTTTAACTCCGAGGAAGACGAGGCAGCTTTCTGGCAGGAGACGCGCATTGAGCAGCATCTGCTCCAGGCGTCGCTCCAGAAAACAGAGATGCGCGACTCCACCACGATCACGTTGCGCTTCGACCCGCGGATGCTCGCCCGCATCAAACGCCTGGCGCGCTCCCGTTACCTCAATTACCAAAGCATGATCAAGCAGTGGCTCAGCGAGCGTCTGGAGAAAGAAATCTAACTCGACTCGGCGGCTGCCGGTTTAATGGGAAATCACATCCGGGTGCTGGATCTTCGGGGCGATTTTTCCGATGAATTTCTCGAGCTCGGCTGAGGTTTGCGCCTCGGTTTTCGCTCCCGGGCGGCTCTGGTCGGGCACCATGCCACTGACGATTACGTAGGCCCAGCGGTGATTCACGTTGTGAAAAACGCGATCCCAACTGGTGAGCAAAACGCGTTCGCGATGTTCCGGCGTTGTCTTGTCTTTGCCGACAAACCAATAATAAAAATCGCTGGTGATCTTGCGTTGGTCGCCCTCGGCCACCTCGACAACCCGAGTGAGGGTGAGTTTCATTACATTCTGCGTCTGGCCATTCTCCAGACGAACGGGCACTTTTTGAGCCGCGCCAATCGTCCAGCCCTGACCCGGCAGACAGGTTTCTGGACGGTGAATGCTGCGTTTCTCGCCGCCGCTGAGCACGATCTGACAGGTGACGTATTCACCGTGCAGGGAAGAGTAAAGTTTTTTGGTAATTTGCGTGTCGCCCGGCAGCATAACCTTTTCGGAGAGCGACGCCTCCTGGTCCTGACCCATGAATTGATCGAGAAAAATCGGCAGATTCATGTTCACGCCAGCCTCGGTGACGCTGTTGACATTCGGTGTCAAATAACAAAGAACCAGCGTTCCAAAGCCGATCACGAGAAGAACAACGGAACGCCAGACGCTGATCTGCAAACCGGTGACGAAGCTGGAAGGTTCGGCGGTGGCGGTGTTCATGCCTTGCCCTCCAATGCTGCCGCGGAGGGAAGAACCGGACTCGCCTTATGCCAGTTCCGATCGAGCAGACCAGCCAGCAACACCATGCCGCCCAAGGCGACGATATAAACGAAATAGCCCGCTCCCGTATGAAACCACGTCGGATGATCCAGCGTGCCGATGGCAAATTCGGAGCCAAAGCCCAATGTGCCAAAAGTGAGCAGCAGAATGCGGACGAAATTTCCCGCGATGGCCAGCGGGAACGCCATCAGGAAGAGGATCATTTTTTGCCACGTCTTCGGCAGCGTCAGGTAGCCGTAGAGCGACGTGATCATGGTTAGCGCAAAGAGCGAGCGAATGCCCGAGCATGGATCGGCGATGTCCACTTGAAACCGCTGGCCCACCGTCAGATGCCGCACGTAATCCGGCGCGGAAACGAGTGCGGTTCCACTCAGGAGCGTCGGTTCCCCGATCAGGTTCAGGAAATGATAGCAGAGGGCAGACATTTTCATCCGAAGCGGAAACGCGATTTCCGCATCGAGGAAAATGAACGGCCAGGCAAACGCCAGAAAAGCCCACGGGAAGAGCAGCGTTTTGAAAAATCGCCAGCCAAGGAAGAAAATCAGCACGCCGCCGATGAAAATTTGCACGCTGACGAAGCCAAAATATTGGACGCTGGTTTTATACCCGATCCAGTAGAGCAGCATGGAAAAAACAATAGGAACGAGGCCCCAGTTGCTGCCGCGCACGAGGATTTTTGCCAGTGCGACGCGTTTCCACCAAACCAGAGTTGCCGCGATGGGAAAAACCAGAAGGCAATGCCCCCAGCTTCCGTAATCTGTCGAGAGCGCATAAAAAATGGCGTAGAGACTGCCCAGTTTGTCGCCATAGCCGCTGGCATACGGGAACACAAAGAAGAGCGCCACAAAGATGGCCAGCGTGGCCAGCACAGGCAAAATCCATGGGAGCCGGGGTGATTTAGGGGCGGAATTCATGCAAATAAACTGCGTGGCATTAATCCCACAGCCCGCACAGTTAGGCAAGAACCGGGCGCTGACTGGGGTAATTGAGGTCGAGGAACTGGCTCAATCCATCGCGCCAGTCTATCGGCTGAAACCCCAATTCTTCAGCCAGTTTTGAGACATCCAGCACGGAATAAAGCGGACGCGAGCCGCTCAAAACGCTCATTTTTTCCAACGGGATTTCCACAAGATTCTGGCACTGCGGAGCCAGACGGCGCTCTTTTAGCTGCCGCAGACATTCGTGGGCAAAGCCTTCCCAACTCGCCTCGCCGGAATGCACAAGGTTGAATAATCCCGAGCTGCCGTTGCTCACAAGCTGGCGAATGATCTGCGCGGCATAACCGACGTGCAGACAGGAGCCGCGTTTCCCCGAGGCGACTTCCAATGTACTGTGGTGCATCAAAAGATCGGGCAAGAGGCTCAAAAAAGTCCTTCCACCGTCGCCAAATAACCAGGCCACCCGCAGCAAAAGATGGCCCGGATACGAGCGGAACGCCGCTTCCACGGCGGCTTTATGGATGCCGTAAACGGACAGCGGGTGGGGCGTATCTTCTTCACGGTAAGGAGTTTCCGTCTGCCCATCGAAGATATAATCCGTGCTAAAATGGACGAGCCGGATGCCGCGCTCCGCAGTCAGTGCCGCCAGCCGGATGGGGGCATCGCGATTGACCTGCGCGGATTGCTTAGGATGATCCTCGCACTGCTGAAAATGGCAAAGCGCAGCGCAGTTGATGACGACTTTGGGCCGAATCTTGTCCAGAACGGCGATGATGGTTTTTTCATCGGTGACATCAAGATCCTGGTGCGAGAAGGCGACGACGGGCTGGTCTGAGCAAGAATATTCCCGAACGACATGACGCCCCAAGAGGCCGCCGCTGCCTAAAATGAGGATGAGGGAAGGCGACATGGCAGATACTTAGCCCAAGGCTGCATCGCTGGGAAGACTTTGAGCCACTTGTTCGACGCTCACGGCTTCCAGGCAAATAGGGGAGGAATGCACGCAGCGATCGATGCACGGACGGTAGGAGCAGACATCGCAAGCGATCACGCGCGCGGCGTTTTCATAAGGCGCAAACCAGCTGGGATTGGCGGATCCAAAGATGGTCCAGACCGGTTTTCCCAAGGAGGCAGCCAGGTGGGACACGAGGGAATCGTTGCAAAGAACGGCGTCCGCAGCCTGAACGAGAGAGAGCAATTCGTCGAAATCGTGCGCCCGTAACGAGAGATGATCAGGGTTGTCAGAAATCAGGGCATGACTATCCGGCGGCTCAATAAGAATGGAAGTCCGCTCTCTAAAAGTGGTGTTTAGGAGATGTTGAAAACGGTCGAGCGGCCATCTTTTGGTGGCTAGGCGACCGCCAGGATGAATTAGCCAGAGTTTCCGGTTGGGATTGCGAAATGCGCTGGCTTTTACATGTGGCGTTACTTGGAACCAAGGCGTTGTCGGATTCCATTGGAGACCGGCGGCCACGGTGAGTTGTTGCCAATCCTTGAGGTGCGATTGCTGATAGTCGGCCCGCTGTAAAGGATGGGTGAGTGGCGCAAAATATCCCAAAAACTGGCCCAGTTTCATACGCCGCCGCCGCCACGGACGTTCGTGGGCGTAGAAGTTTTGCTGATTTACCGGAAAGCTGAATGTCTGCGTTGCTCCTGCCTGCCTCATGAGTGCATGAACGCGCGAATCTGCCCACACGCAATAAGCTTGAGCGGGCTTCAACTCGTGGAGGGTTTTTCGAAGGGCAATGAGCCGTCGTAGGCTGACGAGTTTCGCGATTCCCTTCAGCTCCCACCACGGCTCCCACGGGTGGATCTGATTGAGGGGGAGGAATTTACGAAAAATATCCACGGAGCCGTTCCGGCAAATTACATGCAACTCCCGTGTGTTTTCCCGACGCATCGCGCGCACAAATGGAACGCTCAAAACCGCGTCGCCAAGGTGATGCAACTCAAATAGAAGCACGGAAATCATCGCAGCCAAGTGAAGCGTTGCCTCCACATCGTCGTTGGGTGAGGAACTGAAAATGCGGTTCGTTTTTCAGGACTGTCTTTTGTGTAAATCGAATATTCGAAAGGTTGTTGCTGATAAATTCCGCCCAGCCAGCGGCGCAGACGATGATGGACAGCGATAAGCGGCACGGAGGCGCGCTCCCAAAGCGGAGCCTGATCGCGCAGGCGGTTTCGCTCGCCATTACTGGCGGCAGTCCCCCCAAGATTGCTGCCGGTATCGACAAAGACTGAGGCGAAATCGGGAATCGCGGCCATTTTCACGCCTTTCCGGAGACAGCGCAAAATCCATTCGGCATCGCCGACCGCCTTCCATGCAGGATCAAAATACAAGCCGTGCTCGTCCAACAGTCGCCGTCGAAAAAAGGTCGAGCAGGTAAAAGTGCTAAGATGGCAGACGCGGGTGTGCGCGGGTAGCGGCGGCAGTACTTTTCGGCTGCAAAGGTAGCGCCCGTGGTCATCCACGACGATGAGACCGGCGAAAAGCATGTCGATGTCCAGGTTTTTGGCGAAAAAATCGGACACTTTAGCCAATGTGCCGGGCAGATATTGTTCGTCGCAGTTGAGATAGGAAACGATCTCGCCCGTGGTTCGGCGCAACCCGCGATTGATGGCGTCATACATGCCGTTGTCCTTTTCGATAAACGCCGTGAGATGAGGCTGGCAGGCCAGCATTTCTGCGGTTCCATCGCTTGAGCAGGCATCCTGGATAACGTGCTCGATCTGTAGTTCCGACGTTTGCTGATCGGCCACAGAACGAATAGCGAGTTGCAGCCATTCGACTTGCTGAAAACTAGGTGTGACTACTGAGAAAGTCGTCATAGCGTCACTGTTCTTTCATTCAGCCCGGCAAATAACTGGACATACTGTTCCGCCACACGATCCCAGCTGTAAATGTCTCTTGCTCGCTGCAAGGCACTCTCCCGCAGTTGTTTACAACGTATTTCATCACCTGCCAGGATGGTGATTTTCTCTGCCAACGTGTTTTCCGCAGTGTCGCCAAAGGCAAATGCCTCCCCGGAATCGCCGATCACTTCGCGAGTTGCAGGAGATTCTCGGAACAAGATCGCATTGCCGAAACCCATTTGGTCTAAAAGGACGAGACGGGTGGCCTCAATGGCGGCTGGAAGGACGAAAAACCGGCAGTTTTGGCTCAAGGCCCGGTATCCCTCACCGAAGACGGCGCCGGTAAAAATCATCGTCTCAGTCGCCAGACTTTGAAGCTGCGCATAATACTCAGACTCGTATCCGTGCGAGCCCACGATGACCAGCGGTAGCAGAACCCCGGAACGCGCATAGGCTCGCATCAGCAGGTCAGCGTCGTTTTCGGGCGATAAACGCGATACAAACAAGATGTAATTCCGTGGCTGCAATCCCCATTTTTCCAGCTCAGTCAGCGGCGCCGGGGGAACATCGACATTGGCTCCGTAGGCAATGTATTGCGGCTGGTAGATATACTGTTTTCGGTAATGTTCGACGACCGTCAGATTGTCGGCAATCACGCGGTCGCAGAGTTGCATGGCCCAGCGTTCACTTTCTTGCAGCCACCAGCGGGCGAACCCGCTCCATTTGGGACGCTTGTAATCAATGCCATCGACGTTGATGACCAATTTTCGACCGCCTAGCCGCAGCAAACCAGCCAGACAGGAATTTCCCACCCCGCAGAGGTAAACAACGTCGTAATCGCAGGTCATGGCGTGCAGCGACGATAGCAAAGTGTGGAGGATCGTTTCCGTGCTGCGAATTCGGATCGTCGGAATGTAAATCAGGCGCATTCCGCGATGTTCGCGAGGCTTTTCCGGGTAGTAATTCGAGCGATTGTAAACGGAAACATTGTAGCCGCGTTCGACCAGTCGGCCGCCCAATTCATCGACGACTGTTTCAAACCCCGCATAACGTGCAGGCACGCCGCGGGAACCGAGAAACGCGATTTTTTTACCCGGTGCAGATTCCCTAACCGGACGGAGCGTATCCTGAATTAAGTATCTCAGGAACAACGAGTTGTACTTAAAATAGCGCGGCCAAAGACGGGTGGGTTCCTGATACAGACGGTAGGCCCAAGTGAGGCCGTTATTTTGCATCCAGTCCGGCGCATACGGGCGTCTCCCGGCCAGGAGTTCGAAGGCATCACCCACGGCAAAAAAGGTTCCTCGACTGAAGTGCGTTTGCTGCTCGATGATCCAGCGTTCCTGCCTTTCTCCACCGAGCGCGACCCAGATGAAGTCGGCGCCGGACTCCGCAATCAACCGCGCATGTTCACCATGGTCTTCCTCGGTCCAAGTGCGAAAGGGAGGTGAAAACGCACCAGCAATGACGATATTGGGTCGGATTTTTTTGGCTGCTTCGACCAATTCCGCCAGACAGGACTCGGTGGAGCCGAAGAAAAAATGCCGCAGCGAAGGAGGTGCGTTTTCGAGCGCGTAACGCATGAAATACGGGCCGTAAACGCGATCTTTCAGCCCGGCGCCCTCGCGATTCATCATCCAGACAACCGGCATACCGTCAGGCAAAACCAAGTCGAACGACTGCATGATTGCATTGAAAGTCGTGTCTTTCCGGGCAGCGGCGATGAGGTGCGTGTTGCAGGCGGAAACAGCGGACGGGCGGTTCAATTGCGCCAGACGCAGGGCCTCGTCCAAGCCAGTTTGATAATCCACGCAAGCGACCGGCACACCCAGCACTGGGACGGTCTTTAGCATGACGGAAAGAGAGGAAGCATGAGATTATTTGACGCCGGCGGGCTTGCCGCTGATGGCACCTTTCCAGAGACAGACGACTATTCGTGTGAGGGAGGCGAGATTCCACCCAAAAGTTCGGAAATACCGCCGCGCATTGCCGGGAAGGTAGGACATTAAGTGGTCGCTGCTCGGATGATGAAAGGAAAGATAAGCCAGATTTTGCAGCAGTGAGTCGAATTTCTTCCGGTGGGAAGCCGCTGCTGGCTCTGTCGCGATCGGAGGCAAATGAATGACAAAGACATCGGGCAAAAACAGACCGCCGCCAAATGCCGCCAGCCGCATGGAATATTCCAAGTCCTCCCCCAGCATCCAGAAATCGGTGCGATAAAAGCCTGCGGCATCCACTGCGTCGCGCCGCACCAGTAGACAGGCACCCGTGCACCAGACGAATGGAAGTGGCTCTTTCCCAAGGAGTTGGGTCGAATCGGACGCGCTCTGGACTTGGCGGATTTTTTTCCGCAATTGGACCTTCTTCGGCTCTGGAAACGCCCAAATTTTTGCATTTGAGTCCAATAGCATTGGGCAGGTGATCACCGCCTTGGCGGAGGCTTGGACTAGTTTTTCGATGGCTTCCACGGGAAGAACGACATCGTCGTCGAGAACCAGAAAATGGGTGGTGCCGGGCAGCCGGACGAGGGCGGCCTGCATCCCGCGCTTCCAACCAGTACCTGGTCCCGGGTTATCCGGTGAGGCCATGTAAAACGTGTTCAGGGATGACTCCGCGACGACGGTTTCCGTGGCCGCGCTGGCCGCGTTATCGACGATAACAATCAAAGTCGGCTGCCGCGTGGAAGCCTCCAGCGATTGTAAAAGCCGCACCAGCTCCGGGTCGCGTCGAAACGTCACCACGACGGCGGCGATCTGGGTGGAAGACGTGGACATGGCGGGGAAGATTACATGGCGATCACAAGTCTTCTCAAGCGCCGTTAATGCTTTCAGTAGCCCGCCTAAACCGGAGAATAATCTCGACGCTTTTCCTTAAACCGGCGAAGACATCGCCAGCCGCTATGCAGGATTTCACTCCAAACCTTGCCAGCGAACGGCTTCAGACTCGACTGGGAATTTTATTACTCACCCTCGTGGTTACCATCTGGTTTTCACCTTGGTGGCTTGGCGGACGGGTGCTGGCTCCATTGGATTTGCCGGGCGGTGTAATGCAGCCGTGGGCAAAGGTTTCCGACAGTCCCGCCGTACATAATCACTTCGTCACGGACGCTGTCACTCAGTATCTGCCATACCGATTGTTTGCTGAAAAAAGCTACCGCGAGGATGGATACATCGGGTGGTGCTCGCTCACTTTTCAAGGATTTCCCCAAGACGCAAACACCATGGGGCTGTTCAGCGATTGGACCATGCAACTGCATCGCGGGCTGCCATTCTGGACGGCCTGGCACTTGGGTTTGGCGGGGCAATTTCTCATAGCGGGTTGCGGGATGCTCTATTTTCTAAGGCAGCGCGGAGCCAGCGCGCCAGCGGCCTGGGCAGGAGCCATGGCTTGGATGGGAAATGCGCAATTCGTCATCTGGATCTATCACCGCTGGGCGCTAAGTGCGTTCTGCTGGCTGCCGTGGGTGTTGTGGTCGCTGGATCGTGCGGTCAGATCGAAGAAAATGAACGTGAGTCCCGCCATTTTTCTGTCTCTGGCGTTTTGTGGAGGCACGCTGCAACACGCCGCTTTTATCTCACTGGCGTATGGAATCATCGCGCTGGGTCTGGTCATCGAGGGGTACGACGCGCCGCTGAGAAGAATCCAACTCCTGCGGCTCACGCTCTGGTTTGTTGCCGGTCTTGGGCTGGCGGCATTTTACCTTATTCCAGCGACTGGTGCCTTTTGGCAAAACCTTCAGCTTGGCAATCTGCGCGGGCAACTCGGGTATGCCGGAGGGTGGCGACAGCCGTTTCTTAACCTGGTGAGCTATCCCATGACCATCTTCCCGTGGGTTCTGGGCCGGGTCAGCACCTTGGATCTTTGGAAACTCGGCCAGATGAGTCTGATCGATCTCGGCTGGTTTGGTTTTGGCCCGACTTTGATCGCCGTGCTGGCCATTTTCTGGAAAAAAACGCCGCTCACACCGCGACTTCTGATGATCGCCGGCTGGGTCATTCCGCTCACTCCACTAGTCGGTCCGCTCTATCATCGTGTGATTCTTCTGAGCGTTTTAGGCGGCGTCTGGAGCTTCTGCTGTTTTCTGGAAAATGACAGGTCGGATGGAAAATTCTCCCGCTGGAGTTGGAAAATAGCCGGCATCGCTGTGCTTCTCTGGCTCGCTGCCAGTATCGGCATCGCCAGTTATGGCGAGCAGATTTACCGCCGGATTCTGCCAGCCGTTCTCCATGCCTCCACCGGCAGCCAATTCGGGATTTTCACCGATTGGACTGCTGACCGCACCCGGCGGTTTCTCCTAGAATCGGTCATTTGGAGTGGAACCAAAATCCCCTGGGTGGCCTCGGCGCTGATCACGCTGGCACTCGTGCAAAAATGGAGCCGCTTAAACCATCTTCGCTGGTTGCTGGGAATGATCATCGCGATGGAAGTCAGTCTCTTTTTCATGGATTGGACCACTTGGAGCCCGATGCCGGCCACGCCTGCAAATCTTCTGCCATATTCCAAACTCGTGGACAGACTCTCGCAGGAGGTGAGGCCGGGCCAGTTGCTCTATCAAGCAGAGGTCGGGCCGCTTTATTTATCAGGTGCGTATATTTCCAAACTGCTGCTGCCGCCCAATTCACTCATGCCTCGTGGCATTCCGGTGCTCACGGGTTACGAAAGTATCATGCCACCACGCATCTGGCAAAACCGCCAGTTTGTGACGAGTCCCGAAGTGCTCAGTGAGATCGGGGTGACTCATGTTTTACTGCCCGCAGACCAAGCCGCTCCCTTGGGCTGGAGTTTCATCTTTATGGAAGAGGGGCGCAGTCTTTGGCGAAATCCATCCGCCCAGCCGTATTATTCAGCGTGGGCAGAAGGTGTGACTTCGCCAGTGACCATTGAGCCGAGTCTGCAAACTGAGAATCATCGGCTGCTTCCAGTCGGGCCACATACGACTCAGATTCATATCTTGGAAAACTGGAACTCTGGCTGGCGCTATCGCGTGGCGTCAGGGAATTGGATCCCGGTTCAGAAAGGTTCGGATGGAAGTCAGGTCCTCCGGCTCCCTAAATTGGACTCCGCAACCACAGTGGAAATGCGATATTTTCCCCAGTGGTTTGGCTGGCCGGGAATCGTTAGCGCCTGCACAGCGGGCTGGCTGATACTACTTAAAGTCCTGCGGCGTGAGCCAAGAAAAAAGGCGCAGAATTGAATCTGCGCCTTTTCTGATAAAGATCTGACTTGCCGATTAGTTCACCGGGGTCGTGTCGGGGACAATGCCGCCGTTGGTTGCTGGCGGGAAGACGAAGGGAGCTGGAACTGGACGGCCGGTTGGGCTGAAGACCACTTCGTCAGAGGGTGCGCTGGTGTCGTTGCCGCCGGCACTGGCACCGGCTTCGGCAATGGCGCTGGCAAATTGGGGAGCCGCCTCAGACGCGGCGCTCACGATTCGATCGGCGCAACGGCCGTTCAGAGTACGAATGACATCGGTGACAATGTCGGTGACAAGCCTCTGCGATGGATCAGTGCCGAGAGCTTCGATGGCCACGCGAGTGAAGGCCGCGGCGCAATCGCAGTTGAAGCCATATTCCCCACGACGATCATCAACATCATTTCTGTTACGGCCATCGCGGCGGTTCTCAGCCGTTGAGCAAGTGGAGCAGGTGACCGCCGAATGGACGATCGCGACAATGAGGTCGCGGGGAGCTGTCTTTGGATCGCCCAATGCGGTGATCGCGGTGCGGACGATTTCTTTGTGAATGGCCAGACCGCGTGTGCGGGACATGGCGGCGCAGACGATTTCAGGAGCTTGTTTCTTGTGTTCGCCCACGGATTTGTAAACGGCCCGCAGAATCACATCGTCTTTGATGACGCTTTTGTTCATCGCCGAGGCGGGAAGCGCGGCCACTAGCAACTCGTCTCCAGTGGCGGCTTGGAGCGATGTCGCCATCAGGCTCAAAGTCAAAACAGCTAGGAAAGAATAAAGAACTTTAGCGAACGGACGAGATGTGATGTTCATAATGGCAGGTGAGAAATGGGGGATCGTGGAATGAGTGCCGGACTGAGTGAACTGAGTTTTGGAGCGGGTAGCGGGAATCGAACCCGCATGGCTAGTTTGGAAGACTAGAACTTTACCACTAAGCTATACCCGCTTGTATTTCGGAGTATTCTGCCGGTGAAAACGCTTTTAGCAAGTACTTTAGTGCTTTTCGAGACAATGTCCGACAGATTGCCTCGCCAAAATGGGTCCTGCCATTCTCACAGCATTTCTTTTTGCCTTGTCGGCCATCTTCGGTAGTCGTTCCGCGCGGGTTTTTGGCTCCACCACGGCCAATCTGGGCCGCGTGATCGTCGCGCTGGCGATGCTGGGACTGTGGGCGTTTACGTTTGGGAAAGGATTACATGGAGCTGGCATTTACTGGCTGATGTTCAGCGGCTGCATCGGGTTTGGCTTTGGCGACATGGCTTTGTTTGGAGCCCTGCCGAGAATCGGGCCGCGGCTGTCACTTTTGCTCACCCAGTGCCTGGCCGGTCCGGTGGCGGGATTGGTCGAATGGGTCTGGCTAAAGCAAAAAATTTCTTTTCCCGAGGGAATTTGCGGGGCTGTCATACTGATCGGAGTCGCCGTCGCGCTGTTTCCCAGTGGCAAAACCCCGGTTCATCGCTTCTTCTGGAGCGGAGTCGGTTTCGGGGTTCTCTCCGCGTTGGGGCAGGGGACCGGCGCTGTCCTGAGTCGCAAGGCCAATTGGATCAACCTCGCCGCCGCCACGCCCATTGACGGTGGCACAGCGGCCTTTCAGCGCATGCTCGGTGGCTTCCTCATCACCGCGATTTTGATCCTCAGCCTCAAGCGCGGCGGCAGGATAGGCTTTCTCGCCCCTGAAACTGGCCAGCTTCGCCGCGGCTGGCATTACATTCTGATCAACGGCCTCGTCGGTCCGTCGATCGGCGTCGGCTTCTACCAATTCGCCCTCTCCACCACCCCGAGCGCCATCGTTTTGGCCATTGTCGCAACCAGCCCGGTCATCGTTATGCTCCTGCAATACTTCATGGGAGAGGAAAAACCCGGCGCACTCTCCATCGCTGGCGCTTTCGTGGCTGTGGGCGGGGCCATCGTGCTGGCGACGATGAAAAGCTAAAGGAAATCCATCCGCCGCGCTTGCTCCGTTCTTTCGCCGACCTTATTATTGGCCCGCCACCCATTTAGCTCCTCAATTTTATGTCCACCGAATACGCCCATCCCGAAGCCCTTGTCAGCACCGATTGGCTGGCTGCGCACCTCACCGACCCGAGCATTCGCATCGTGGAAAGCAACGAGGACGTGCTCCTTTATGCCACTGGCCACATTCCTGGCGCGGTCCACATCGACTGGCGTAGCGACCTGCAGGACAATCTCATCCGCGACTACATTTCCCCGGAGAAATTTGCCGAAGTCGCCTCAAAAAACGGCATCACGCCCGAGACGACAGTCGTTTTCTACGGAGACAAATCCAACTGGTGGGCCACCTACGCGCTCTGGGCCTTCCGTCTTTTCGGCCATGAAAAAGTGAAAGTCCTCAACGGCGGCCGCGACAAATGGATCGCCGAAGGCCGCGACCTCACCCGCGAAAAACCAGCTCACGCTCCGACGAATTACCCTGTACCCGCCAAGCGGCTCGACCAGGAAATTCGCGCCTTCTACGAGGACGCCCTAGGCCATAGCAAAAATCATTTGCCCCTGATCGACGTCCGCTCGCCCGGCGAATTCAAGGGCGACATCACCCACATGCCCGAGTATCCGCAGGAAGGCGTCCTGCGCGGCGGCCACATTCCCGGTGCCAACAGCATTCCCTGGAAAACCGCCGCCAATGACGACGGCACCTTCAAATCCGCCGAGGAACTCACCAAAATTTACACCGAAGGAGTCGGCTTAAAGTCCGATGACGACATCATCGCCTACTGCCGGATCGGCGAACGGTCGAGTCACACCTGGTTCGTGCTCACCTATTTGCTCGGCTACGAAAAAGTCCGCAACTACGACGGCTCCTGGACCGAATGGGGCAATCGCGTCGGCTCGCCGATCGTGAGAGGAATCTAACTCGAATCCTCGTGAGCCATTACCCGCCCAAACTCACTGAAATCGTCGAGCTTTTCGAGTATTTGCCCGATGAGGAAAAGGTGGACGCCCTCATTTCCTACGCCGACCAGGCGAAAAATCAGGCTCCGCATGAAGGCGAGATATTCGATCTCGAAGACGTTCGCAAGGACGAGGAATGCACCGACACCGTGGGCGTTTTCCTCCGTGTCGATGAACATCAGGGCGCACACTTTCGCATCAGCCTCGGGCCGCAAGTCCAGACGCTGACCAAAGCCATGACGGCCATTCTTTGCAAAGGTCTGGAAGGCGTTCCCGCGCAGGAAATCCTTGACGTCGAAAGCGATTTCGTGCCCAAACTCGTCGGTGGCGAACTCGTCCGCGTCCGCAGTCAGACCGTCTATTACATTCTCACCCGCATGAAAAGCGCCTGCAAAGTCTGGCTCAACCGACAGCGCGCCGCCGCCCACGCGAGTTAGATCGTATTCACCAAAATACATTCACCGCCAACCCCACAGCCGTTAGCCTAGAATCTTATGAAACTCGCCTCACTTTTCACCCTGCTCCTTTCGACCGCCGCTTTCGCCGGTCCCGCTCCGCTGAATGATGGGAAATCCATCGAAGTTTCTACCGTGACTCCAGATCGCACCCAGATCAATTTCCGTTTCGGGACTGATTACGTCGGCTCTGGCGATTTCCGTTACCGGCCCGCGGGCGACCAGGATGCCTACCACGCCAATGCTCAGGTTGGCGTCAGTGTTCCTTTTCGCCCAGCGACGTATTTTACGGTGAATGCATTCTACGATCGCTACGATTTCGGCACTTCTCTCGCGCCTGTGCCCACGACGCTGCACAAAGTCGGTGCCGACATCGGCGTCGAATACCACGCCGAGGGCGAAGTGGCCCTCACGCTCTACGCCAGCCCGGGAATTTATGGCAGCGAGATCAATAGCGACGACTTTAATGTTCCCATCACCGGCTACGTCAGTTATCGGCTGACACCGAGCCTCGTGGCAGTCGTCGGCGCGCGCTACAACGAGTGGAGCATGTATCAAATTCTGCCCTCCGGCGGCCTCATCTGGACTATCAACGACCAATGGAAAGTCCGCGCCATCGCCACCGCACCCAAAGTTGAATACACGCCCAATTCCGATCTCACGATCAGCTTTGGCGGTGAACTGACCGGCGGCACCTACACGACTGCGAAAAACGAGCAGAATTACCCCGATAAACACCTCGATTACTACGACATCCGCGCGGGAGTTGGCGCGACGTATCGCGGCTGGAAACCACTCGACTTGAGCCTCACCGCCGGTTGGTCCTTCGAGCGTAACTTCCGCTACGACGACATCGACACCGAGTATCGCGTCAAAGGCGCCCCCTACGTCGCCTTCGGAGCACGGGCTTCGTTCTAAGTCTGGCTACGGCCTGATTTCGATGGAAGTCCCATCGGGGACGGCGTTCCAGATTTCCTGAATTTCCTCATTGGTCACGGCGATGCAGCCGACGGTCCAATTCGTCAACCGATGGGCCGCACCGAGCGCTCCCATGCCGTTGGGCAGACCGTGGATCATGATGTCGCCGCCGGGTGAGACGCCCTGCTTTTTGGCGCGAGTGACATCTTTTTCATCCGGGTAGGAAATGTGCAGCGAGAGATGGTATTGACTCTGCGGATTGCGCCAGTCGATCCGGTAAACGCCCTCCGGCGTCTTGCCGTCGCCTTCTTTTTCCTTGGGACCAACCGGGTTCGGCCCGAGCGCGACCTGATACGTCTTCAGCACTTTTCCACCGCGCATTAGACTCAAAGTCCGCTTCGCCTTTTCCACGAGAATGTGGTCGGCCTTTGGCAAATCGGCTGCGGGCGTGCTCATCAGCAAAAATAGAAGGACGCCTACAAAAAAGAGCCGCGATATTTGGTCGCGGCTCTTTTTCAATGGGAGTGAGAGTGAAATGAGGCTTATTCGGCCGCTTCCACGGGAGTTTCACCCAAATCTTCACCCACGGTGTAGCGGGTGAATCGACGAAGAACGATGTTTTCGCCCAGCTCGACGATCTTCGTTTTCACGTAATCGCCAATCGTCTGGTCGGGGTTCTTGATGAATGCCTGATCGACCAGGCAAATCGTGCTGTAGAATTTCTCGATTTTACCATCAACGATCTTCTCGATGATGTTCTCGGGCTTGCCTTTCACCTGGCTGGCGGCGATGTCGCGCTCCTTGGCGATCAAGTCGGCAGGCACTTGCTCGCGAGTGACATAGCTCGGGCTGGCGGCGGCGATGTGCAACGTAATGTCCTTCACGAAATCGCGGAAAGTGTCGTTCTTGGCGACGAAATCGGTCTCGCAGTTGATCTCAACGAGCACGCCGACTTTGCCCTGCATGTGAATGTAAGAGGCGACGATGCCTTCCTTGGCGGCGCGACCGGTTTTTTTGCCGGCCTGTGAGAGACCTTTCTTGCGGAGAACGACCTCGGCCTGCTCCAGATCGCCATTCGCCTCGGTGAGGGCGCGCTTGCAATCCATCATGCCCGCGTTGGTTTTGTCGCGGAGTTGTTTGACGAGTTGGGAATTGATTTCGACGGCTGACATTGGGAGTTAGGGTGAAGTGTTAAAATGGTTTGCCCCGGATTTTTGTGGAACCCGGGGCAGCAACTCCAGCTACGAAAAGCTGGAGAAAAAGACGTTATTCGGCGACGCCGGAAAGAGCAGCCTGCTCCTTCTTCGCGGAAGCGCCGCTGCCGGAGACGATGGCATCGACCAATTTCTGGAGAACGATGCGAATCGCACGAATGGCGTCGTCGTTGCCGGCAATCGGGTAATTGATTAACTCGGGATCGGCGTTGGTATCGACCACGGCCACGGTTGGAATCTTCAAGCGGCGAGCCTCGGCGACGGCAATGCCTTCGCGGGTGGTGTCGATAATAACAATCGCGTCAGGAAGTTTGTCCATGTCGCGGATGCCGTCGAGATTGCGGGCGAGCTTCACGCCTTCGCGGTTGAGGGCGGCGAGTTCCTGCTTGCCCATCATGTTGTATTCGGGAGCCTTTTCGATGGTCTCGATGTATTTCAAACGGCCAATGCTTTTGCGAATGGTCTGCAAATTGGTCAGCGTGCCGCCGAGCCAGCGCTGATTCACATAATATTGGCCGCAGGCAACAGCCGCTTCCTTGATCGCTTCCTGAGCCTGCTTTTTGCAGCCGATGAAAAGGATTTTGCCGCCACGAGCGGCCACGTCCGAGAGAAATTGAGTCGCTGCATCGAGCTGGCGAACCGTCTGGCCGAGGTCGATGACGTAAATGGCATTACGTTTTTCGTAAATGAATGGCTTCATCTTGGGATTCCAACGCTTGGTTTGATGGCCAAAGTGGACTCCGGCTTCGAGCAGCTCGGTCATTAGTTCGATAGAAGACATAGATTTGAGTTAGGGCGTATTCTTAAAATGCGGGAGTGGACTTATAGCGGTCTCTCTCGTTGAATCAAGTAATTTTTTCCAAGTGACTCCGGGCATTTCGTCCATGTAGGCTCTCCAATCCCAAACCCAGCCATGAGTCACCCAGCCAACGCCCCCCAGACCTTCCTCAGTCAGGCGCGGCGCGTGTTGCAGATCGAGATCGCCGAATTGCAACGCCTCGAGGCGCGGCTCGACGAGTCGTTTGTCGCTGCGCTCGGGCTTTTTCAAAAAGCCACCGCCGCCGGCAAAAAAATCGTTGTCATCGGCGTC
This sequence comes from Chthoniobacterales bacterium, assembly GCA_039930045.1. Classification (NCBI taxonomy): domain Bacteria; kingdom Pseudomonadati; phylum Verrucomicrobiota; class Spartobacteria; order Chthoniobacterales; species Chthoniobacterales bacterium. Next base: position 93,408 of record JBDSQB010000014.1, read on the forward strand.
GGCAAATCCGGCCACATCGCCGAAAAAATCTCCGCCACCCTCACCAGCACCGGCTCCCTCTCCGTCGTGCTCCATTCCGTCAACGCCATCCACGGGGACCTCGGCGTCGTCTCCGATGGCGACGTCATCCTCATCCTCTCCGCATCCGGCGAGACGGAGGAAATAGTCGGCCTCCTTCCCGCCTTGCGGCGTTTCTCCGTCGAGATCGTCTCCATCACCGGCAACGCCCAATCGCTCCTCGCAAAAAACTCCGCCGTCCACCTCGACGCCTCCGTCGAACAAGAAGCCTGCCCGCTCCAGCTCGCGCCCACCTCCAGCACCACCGTCATGCTCGTCCTCGGCGACGCGCTCGCGATGGTCCTGCTCGAAGCCCGCGGCTTCACTCCGGCTGACTTCGCCAAATTCCACCCCGGCGGCAACCTCGGACGCCGCCTCCTGCTCAAAGTCACCGACATCATGCGCGGCCGCGAACGCCTCGCCCTCGTCGAACGCACCACCACCATTCGCCAGGTCCTCCACGAAATGCGCGCCCGCCGTAGTGGCGCCGCCGTCGTCACCGAACCCGACGGCACCCTCGCTGGCATCTTCACCCACGGCGATTTTGCGCGCCATTTCGAGACCGACCCCACCCTCGGCGCCCACCCCGTCGAGCGTTATATGACTGCCAGTCCCATCACGATTTCCTCCGAAAAACTCGCCGTCGCCGTCCTCGAAATCCTCGAAACCCACAACATCGACGACCTCGTCGTCCTCGACCCCGCCGGCCAGCCGATTGGGATTGTGGATTCGCAAGACCTCGCTAAGTTCAAACTCCTTTAATCCCTAACATTTCACCCTAACTCCACCCACTTTATGCCAGCAGCCAACGACCTCCGCAAAGGACAAGCCATCCGTTACAACGGCAACGTCGCCATCGTCCTCGAAGTCATGCACCGCACCCCGGGCAACCTCCGCGCCTTCGTCCAGGCCATCATCCGCTACATCGGCACCGGCAAAAGCGCTGACGTCCGCTTCGGCTCCACCGACAAGATCGAACTCATCGACGTCAGCCGCCAGCAACTCGAGTATTCCTATAAAGACGGCAGCGACTTCGTCTTCATCGACCCCGCCACCTACGACACCGTCACTCTTTCCGGCGAACTCCTCGCCGACACCAAAGACTACCTCATCGAAAACCTCCAGGTCGAAGTCCTCTTCGTCGAAGACAAACCCGTCCAGGTCGAAATGCCCGCCAGCGTCAACATCCGCGTCGTCGAAAGCGCCGAAGGCGTCCGCGGCGACACCGCGAGCAACGTCCAAAAACCCGCGACATTAGAGACCGGCAAAGTCGTCAACGTCCCCCTCTTCATCAAAGAAGGCGAACTCATCAAAATCGACACCCGCAACGGCCACTACATGGGCCGGGCGTAAGCCCTCACAAGTGAGGAGAGCCTTAGAGCTCTTTGGTAGTGGGATTATGACAAGCCGGGCATCCGTACTAACAGAGTCGGATCGGTCTCGCAGCTAGCAACAATCTCATTATATCGGGCCAGGAGCTTTGATAGAGTCACCTTGCATTCGGCGGCTTTGAAGAAGCTACGCTCATAGACATTGGCAGTCAGAAATTGCCCTGCGTCCAGCACGTCCACTCTGTCAGCTAGATCAGAATTCTTCAAAAGAAACGCCGCCCCGCTGACCCCGTCTCCGATGCTGATAATTAGGGGTTTCAACCCCGCCTTTAGATTCGCAGCACATTTCCTAACAAGAGCTTCACTTGGGTGAGTCGTGACATGAATGGCGACCTCCTCCACTTGGAAGTCACCTTTGCGCTCAGTCGAATGATCCGCCACAGAAGCGCCGTGGTGCTTGAGTTTCCCTGCTCCCATTACTAAATCCAACTTGGCACCCACGAGATGCTGCAGCATTGCTCCGACATAGTTTGTACCTCCTGCATTTGCCTGAACTTCCTGGGCCTGCTGCAATAAGTCGTCAATGTTAGCCCGAAGAGATTTGCCACTGTCGAATTCAAAAATGACACGTGATCGCAGGCGAAGGTCTTGCCTCTCGTGAGCCGAGAATAAAGAACGATTGATTCCATGTTCCTTCAGAATGCCGTCAGCAATCTCTACAACTCTTTCAATGCCGCCTAGTGCATCAATCGATCCTTGCTCCTCGTTTGACAAAGAAAATCTCGTTCTAGTTAACTGCATCGTATTTTTTATACCGAAGTTAACCATGACACTTGAATGATGGCTCTTTCCTTCTTAGCGAATTGCAGGCTAGACGAAATGGGATTCTGATAAATCTCGTGAAATGGAGTTTCCCTAAAATTCTTCACGACGAATAAGAAGAAACGAGGGCCAAGAGCTGCAGCTAGATCGTGTTCTTTAGGCGTCATGTACAAGCTTCCATTTCGTTCCTTCAATCCTTTCACCTCGACAGCCAAGAAGTCTGCCGAATTGTCACGCAAACGGAAATCATATCCGCAGCCAAGCCGAGAAGTGTTCTCAACTCGGTAGCCATTGAATTCTGGGATCTTTGGTTGAATCGCTTCGAAATAATTCTCTGCCGCTAAACCTGTGATAAGTCGTTTCGCAAATTGAGAATCACCATCGGCTTCTTCCTCACTATACGACAAGTTGCTAAGAACATTTTCGTCGTATCCGAAGAACGACTGGACTAAGCCAGTGAAGGATTCGTAATCGAGATTTTCATATTGCCTGAGCACTTTGAGGCAATAGTCACGTATAGGTCTTTTGTGCCATCCTGCACGGGGGTTCGGAAAAAAAGGATCGAATTCATCGCGATAATTTTTGATGGATGCCGGCCTGCCGCCAAGTCCATACCCAATCACATTAAATGCCTCTGTGAAGTTCTCGAAGCCGAGAGATTTCAGACCGGCAACGTCGTATTTTGCCAGATAGAGACCAGCGAGAATCGATTTCTCTCTCTTTGCGATGCTTTGTGGAATGATCAGCATAGTCACAGAGACGTATTATTCCTACCGACCAAACTCCCCTGCGTCGCCGAAATGGTCCCGATACATCTGCCATTTGTCCTCATCCATGTCATTGGCAAAAGCGATTTGCCACCCGCACCTCTCCAGACCCATTCTCACAAGACCGATTCCTGCGAAGAACTCAGCAAAATTTTTAGTCAGAAGCAGTTCCATGGGACGAGACGGCACACCATATAAAACGAATCCTCGCGCTGCATCTTAAATCGAATCGAATGTCGGATAAGGTGGGGAACGCTTCGGCAAAATTCCTACGGCCTTCGGTCTGCCTCCTACGGGTCTGGGCGGTGCTCCTACAGGGTTCGGCGGGCCTCCTACGGACTTGGTGGGGGCTCCTACGGAGTTGGGAGGCTCTCCTACGGTCCTGGGTGGGGCTCCTACAGCCTTGGGAACCTCTCCTACGGGTGTGGCCAGGCCTCCTACGGACATTGCCGGGGCTCCTACGGAGTTGGGAAGGGCTCCTACGGCCTAAAACGCCGAATCAGGAGCGTTTCTGGCTCAAACAGGGCTGTCGGAGGTGAAATCAGGGGCGTTGAAACAGAAAACAGGGCTGTTTTCGCCTGTCCGATGTCGTTTTTCACGCTCCCAAGGCCGTTTTTTGGAATCCCAGCGGAGTTGCAGTCGATTCTGAGGCGTCGAATCGCGTCCGAACGACGGGTAGGGACATGCGGCCCGCATGTCCGTTGTCCCTTCCTGCGGACGAGTCGGCGACTCGTCCCTACCTTCGGAAGTTGCATCCGGCTCTGGGTCGTTGGTTTACGCCGGAGGATTGTTGGCGGGAGCCGCCGGGGTGCCGGTCCCTGCGGCAGGCGCAGCAGTCGGCGGGTTGTAAACGGTGGGAATCTGGCCGCGAATGAGGTCGCCGTTCGTCGTGCCCTCGGGGAAGACGGCGCAGGCCTCGGCATACCACTGGATGCACTCGTTTTCGAGCCGGTTGATGAGGGCGTTATACAGACCCTCGGCACGGCGGGCGCGGGTGCGGGCTTCCTTGTAATCGCTTTTCAATTTGCGCAACGTCGGCACAGTGGCCGAGCCCTCAAACAGCTCTTTGAAAGCAAGATAGGTGTTGCCGTCGGCAGGCACGAAGTCTTCGCCGAACTCCAGCGACCACGCGGCCAGCAACTCCTCGCCCTCCTCCTCGATGGCGCGGTTGGAGTCGCCACGGGCGCTGAGTTCATCCACCACGGGACGCAGGGTGGAGTCGGCCAGCGCGCGGGAACGCATCACGCCCACAGCCTGCAAAGTGCGGGCGTGCAGCGTTTTGTAGCGGGTGTCGAGCGCGGAGAAAGTCTGTTGTTTTTCCGTGCCTGCGACAGTGGCCACTTGCGCGAGGGAACCGGGCTTGGCACCGTCGAGGTTCTCATCGTCCGCAGCCCATTCGGCTACGGTTTTCAACGGCCAAACCCAGGCACCCGTTGGCAGGGCGGCGAGAGTGGCCTGAACGGCGGCGGTCTTGGCAGTGCGGTCTTTGACGAAGTCGATGCTGGTGCTGATGTCTAGGTTCATAATGTGGAAACGGCCTGAGTTTGATTGGTTACCTTCCCACTCCCCGAACGACCTGCCCGGAGGAATGAAGAAGCGGGAAATTTATTTTCAGGTAAAGAGGAAAACGGCAAGCGAAATGTGCGGCCAGCGTGATTGAAACATTCGCCGGCTTTGACTTTCCTTGCGGATTTCCTACTCTCCTCACGCACATGGCCACTGGCAATCGACGACGCAAGATCCGACCTCGGGAGAAATCCACGTTGTTGCGGAGTTCCATCGCTCTGGAACAGCGCGCGCCGCTGACGATTCCGTCGCGCTGGTTGAAATTCGTCATCGCGCTCTTTCTCCTGCCCATCGCCTGGATCGCGACCGAGGCGTTTTTTAACTGCTTCTCGGCGGCCACCCTGCAGCATCGTTTCTGGGCCACGGAGGAGTTCTGGTTCTTTGGGTTGGGCGTGGTCTTGTGGATGATCGCGTTTCTGGGGTTGCCGAAGCCATTGCTGGTCTATGTCTATGGCCACGAGCTGACGCACGCCGTCTGGGTCTGGATCATGGGCGGTCGCGTGAGCCACTTCGAGGCGACCAGCGAGGGCGGGCACATCATCACGGACAAGAGCAATTTCCTCATCGCGCTCGCGCCGTATTTCTTCCCGATCTACAGCCTGCTAACCATCGCCGTCTGGGGCGCGGTCTCGCTCTTTCATCCGATCCACAACTACCACGAATACCTCTTCGCCCTGATCGGAATGACCTGGGGGTTTCATCTAACCTTTACGCTTTGGATGATTCCGAAAGGTCAGTCGGATCTAACCGAGCACGGGACGTTTTTTTCGCTGGTCGTGATCTACTTGATGAACCTCCTGTTGCTAGCCACGTTTCTCATCGTCGCGTCGCCGCATGTCGGGTTGCACGACTATCTGCGCGAGAGTCTGCGCAGCACGGTGGACTTCTCTGTGAGTGTGCGGACGCTCGTCCTGCGCTTCTTGCGGTAGTCGGGAAACTGGATGATTCTTTCGCCCGCCATGTTAGCCGTCCCACTCATCGTCACCGCTGTTAGCGCGTTTTTGTTAGGATCCATTCCGAACGGATTCCTTGTGGCCAAGGCGAAGGGCATCGACATCCGCGAGCACGGCAGCAAAAACATCGGCGCCACCAACGTCCTGCGCGTGCTGGGAAAAGGGCCGGGTTACACCGTGTTCGCGCTCGATGCGCTGAAGGGAATCGGAGCCGTTTTGTTAGGAAGATGGCTGGCACCTTCACCAGATCAGCTCGGTGAGATTATAGGGGGAATCAGTTGCATCTTTGGTCATAGCTATACGCCGTGGCTCGGCTTCAAGGGCGGCAAGGGCGTGGCGACGACGGCGGGCATTTTGCTAACCTTGTTTCCGCCGCCGATTCTCCTGATCGTGCTCGCGGTCTGGCTGATTTTCTTCTATAGCACGCGCTATGTGTCCGTCGCCTCGCTGGCAGCGGCGGTGTCGATCCCGATCTGCGTCTGGCTCCTCGTGGTGCGCGGCAATAGCCATGGAACTCCCCTGTTAGTATTCGGCCTCACCGTCTGCCTGCTGGTGGTGCTCCGGCACAAAACTAACATCGCCCGTCTGCTCAACGGCACGGAAACCCGCTTCGCCAAGAAAGTGAAAGCCGAGAAATGAAAACCGCCGTCATCGGAGCCGGAAGCTGGGGCACCGCTCTCGCGCTAGTACTAGCACGCGAGGGACACGAAGTCGCGCTCTGGGCGAGGGGCGAGGAATTTACCGCGCAACTCCGCCGCGACCGCGAGAACACGACCTATCTCCCGGGCACGCCGTTGCCCGACTTGATTCGGCCCACCCACGAATTCGCCGATTGCGCGGACGCGGAGATCGTTTTGCTAGTATTGCCGAGCGTCGCGTTGCGCGGCATTGTTAGTCAAATGGCGGAGGTGGGATTTGCCAGGACGAGCATTCTCGCGAGCTGCACGAAGGGAATCGAATTTGACTCCGGAAAACGCATGACGCAGATCGTCGGCGAGTATTTTCCCAGCAACCCCATCGCGGTTCTTTCCGGTCCGTCGCACGCCGAGGAAGTAGCGCGGCAACGTCCGACTTGCGTCGTGCTCGGGTCGGAGAACCATGACGTCGCGGTCGAGTTGCAGGACGCCCTGAGCGGCTGCGCCTTCCGCGCCTACACGAGCGACGACGTGGCCGGAATCGAGTTAGGTGGTGCTCTGAAAAACATTTTCGCCCTCGCCGCCGGCGTCTCCGACGGCCTCGGCATGGGCGACAACACCAAGGCGGCGCTCGTCACCCGCGCGCTCGCCGAGATGGTGCGCCTCGGTATTTCCCTCGGCGGACGCAGGGAAACTTTCCAGGGCTTGAGCGGCATCGGCGATCTCATGGTGACCTGCTTTAGCCGTCTCAGTCGCAACCGTGGCTTCGGCGAACGCATCGCACGGGGCGAGACGCTGGCCACGATTTCCAGTTCCACAAAAATGATTGCCGAAGGCGTGCCGACTACGCGCAGCGGCCATCAATGCGCCCGCGCGGCCAACATCGAAACGCCGATCGTGGACGAGATTTTTTCCATTCTCTATGAGGACGCCCGCCCCGCCGAGGCGATGCGCCGCCTGCTCGCCCGCGATCCACGGCCCGAGTGCGACGGACTCTGCTAATAAACCGTCCCGGTTTATTTCGCTTGGCGGTCAGTGAAATTTCTGACTAACTGCACCTGCGTTCCTCGACGCGACACCATTCCTTCATGCGCCTCCCTTCCCTGCTTCTGCTCGCCAACATCGCTTGGCTCTCCGTTGCTCCCGCGCAGATGTTTTCCTCGGTGCAGGACTGCGATGCTATCTATGGCAAACCGGTCTCGCCGACCGACCAGACGAGCGACGTGCGCTTCTACAAGCACGACGGACTAACCATTAAAATTCTCTTCGTCGAAAACAAGGCGGCGGTCATTACGTTCAACTCGCTAACCAGTTTAAAGATCCCCACCGAAGTGCAGACGAAACTGCTCAACGCCAGCGCGGCCGGCAATCACTGGGAGGAAGTCTCCGGCGAGGGCGCGAAGACCTGGCAGCGTTCCGACGGACAAGCCTTTGCGATCTACGACAACACGACGGGCGAGTTAAATATTTTCAGCACGGACTACATCGAGAAATCGAAGGCCGAAGTCCAGACGGCGATTAACAAGCAATAGTTAGCTGCGGCGTGCGATCACGTCGATCTGCTGACGCAGCCGCGCGATGGAGTCCGCCGGTAGAACCCCGCGCCATTGCGTGCCGGGATAGATCAGGCTGCGGCGTCCGATGATTGAGCCAGGACTGAGCACGGCATTGCAGCCGATCTCGGCATGGTCACCAATGACCGCGCCAAACTTGCGGAGTTGTGTATCGATCACGCCATGGTTAGTCGCGATGGAAACCGGCCTCTGATCCAGTCGCATGTTAGAAAGAATCACACCCGCCGCGAGGTGCGCCTTGTAGCCGACAATGGAGTCACCGACGTAGGAAAAATGAGGGATCTGCGCGCCGTTGAAGATGATGCAGTTCTTAAACTCGCAGGAATTTCCCAGCACCACATTGTCACCGACAATGACGTTTTCGCGAATGTAGCAGCCGGGGCGAATCTCGCAGTTCTCGCCGATCCAGGCGGGTCCGATAATGGCCGCCCCGTGACCGATCGTGGTGCCTTTGCCGATGCGGGCCTGAGAGCTAACAAACGGAGTTCCAATGCAATCAGCGTCATTCTGCGGCACGAGGTTAGTCATGAGATAGGGCGCAATCAGCGGCAGCACCAGCCAGGAATTTTCCAATCCGGCGAAGAGTTCCGAATGAGCCGTCTGGGCGAGATCGAGAAAGTCAGTGGGAGGGAAGTTCATGTTTGTGCGCTCCCGAAGATGGATGACACCTTCATAACTTGGTGAGCTTGGTTCCCGCCTTGGAATCTTTCACGGCCCAGCCTTTGGATTGAATGAGGTCGCGCAGTCGGTCGCTTTCGGGCCAGTTTTTTTCCAGTCGAGCCGCATTGCGTTCTGCTAACAGCTCGGCGATCTCTTGCGGCAGCTCGTCGCTGGGTTTCGTAATGGCTAGAACCCGGTTCATCGACTCCCAGGCTTGCAGCAAACTCGCGGCGGCTGACGATGTTAGTTGGCCGGCGTCCATCCGGGCGTTGCTCTCGTTAATGAGCACGAAGAGATGCCCAAGTGCACCGGAAATGTTCAGGTCGTGGTCCAGAGTCGAATGGAACTCGACTGCGTTTTTCCAGATCGTTTCGTCGGCGGGAGCGATGGCTAGTTCCTCCACGCGGCGCACCCAGTTGTCAATGCGCTGGAGCGTTTTGCGGGCGGCTTCCAGTCCTTCGCAAGTGAAATTGAGCGGCAGCAGATAGTTAACGCTCAGCAACGCGTATCTAACCTCGCGGCCGGTCCAGCCTTTCTCTAACAAATCGCGCAGCGTGTAGAAATTTCCGGCGGACTTCGACATCTTTTGGCCCTCGACCATGAGGTGCGTGCAGTGCATCCAGTATTTGGAAAACGTCTGGCCGGTGCAGCATTCGCTCTGCGCGATCTCGGCTTCGTGATGGGGAAAAATGTTGTCCACACCACCGCAATGAATATCCAACTCCGGTCCCAGCAATGAGATCGCCATCGCGCTGCATTCGATGTGCCAGCCGGGTCGTCCGGGACCCCACGGGCTCTCCCATTTCACGTCGCCGTCCTCGGCGTCCCAAGCTTTCCAGAGGGCGAAATCTCCGATGCTTTCTTTCTCGTACTCGTCGTTCTGGATGCGACCTGTTGGACGCAGTTCTTCGAGGTTGAGATGAGCTAGTTTTCCGTAGTTAGGAAACTTGGAGAGCCGAAAATAAATGGAGCGATCATCCGCTTGATAGGCGATTCCTTTGGCTAGAAGCTCGCCGATCATCTCGATCATTTTCGCGATGTAGCGCGGCTCGGTGGCGGAGGGATTGTAAGTCGCGGGCTCGATGTTGAGCGTGGCGAGATCTTCGAGGAAGGCTTGTTTATAGACGGCGGTGAAATCAGCCAGCGGCACACCGGCGGCGCGGGAGTTGCGGATCGTTTTATCGTCCACATCGGTCATATTCAGGACGCGGAGAACGTCGTAGCCGCGATTCTCCAGATGGCGCTGGAGCAGATCCTCGAAAACGTAGGCGCGGCAATTTCCGATGTGCGCGTAGGAGTAAACGGTCGGCCCGCAGGTGTAGATGCGGACGGTTTTTCCCGCCGGATCGAGCGGGCTAAAGGTCTCCAGCGAACGGGAAAGCGTGTTGGTAAACTGGATCGGCATTGCGATGTTAGGCGATGGCGATGGGCTCTGCTTTTTCCGGGACGGTTTCCACGCTGGCGACGGCCATGGCGGCGATGCCTTCTTTGCGTCCGAGGAAGCCGAGCATTTCGTTGGTGGTGGCCTTGATTCCGATGCGTTCCTTGGGCAAAAAAAGGACGCGGGAAATGGCTTCCTGCATGGCATCGAGATGCGGCGCGATCTTGGGCGCCTCGGCGATGAGGGTGGCGTCGATGTTGATGATCCGTCGGTGTTGCGTGGCTAATAACACTTGAACTCGACTGAGAATTTCCAGGCTGCTGATTCCACGAATGGATTCGTCGGTGTTAGGAAAATGATGCCCGATGTCGCGCATTCCGGCAGCTCCGAGGATGGCGTCGGCGATGGCGTGGCAAAGCACATCCGCGTCCGAGTGCCCCTCGAGCCCGAGCGCGTAGGGTATTTCCACGCCGCCGAGGACGAGGCGGCGCCCTTCGACGAGGCGGTGAACGTCATATCCGATTCCAACAGTTTGCATCCGGCTATCCTTTGCGGAGCCCGCAGCGAAGATCAACCCCTCATTTACCAGTCCGATTCCCCAGACTTGACCGTAACTCGAATGGAACCTAGAAAAAATCCCATGCACACTCGCACCACGCCACGGCTTCTCGTTCTTTCGCTGCTTTTCCTGCCCGTTCTCGCGCAGGCACATCCGGGGTTTCATGCCGCTGGGTTTGCCCACGGTGTGGCGCATCCGCTGACTGGGCTCGACCACATTTGCGCGATGATCGCCGTCGGCCTGTGGGCAGCGCAACGAGGCGGTCGAGCCGTCTGGATGGTGCCGCTGGCTTTTGTGACGATGATGCTGGGTGGCGGGTTGCTGGGAATGAGCGGTGTGCATCTTCCGCAGGTGGAAACGGGCATCCTGACCTCGGTGCTGGTGCTCGGCCTGCTGGTGGCGGCCGCAGTGAGGCTGCCACTGTGGTTGAGCGCGGTGGTCGTGGGCGTTTTTGCGGTTTTCCACGGTTACGCCCATACGATTGAAACTCCCATGAATGTTTCGGCGCTGACTTACAATCTCGGTTTCCTGTTTTCCACGGCGCTGCTCCATGTGATCGGCATTGGCTTTGGTCTCGCGGTCGTTCGACTGGGAAAAGTGTCGCTGGTGCGTTTCGCGGGTGGAGCGATCGCGGTTTGCGGCGTGGTTCTGCTCGCCAGCTAGTCGATGCAGGACGGCTGGACTCCAAAAAAACTCGTGCTCGTCTCTGTCGGCGTGGCAGTTTTATCCTCGGCTTTGACCGGCGGCATCATGGTCTGGCTGCTCACCGGGCAGAAGCCGCCCGAGCCCGTTTTCCAGCCTCATACGGCTGTAACTCCGATGGTGGCACCCGCCGAAACGCCGCCCGCTGGCGTGCTGGAATCGGCCAATTGGCTCTACGATCACCAGCGCTGGAGCGAGGCGATTGCCGCTTATGAAAAGGCGCTCACCGCTGGATTCGACAATCCCGATGTGCGGACGGACCTGGGAAATTGCTATCGTTTTTCCAATCGGCCTGAAGCTGCCCTGGAGCAGTATCAACTCGCTCAAAAACAGGGCGCCAATCACGAGCACAGCCTTTATAACCAGGCGAGTTTGTATTCCGAAGTCATGAAAAATCCAGCGAAGGCCGACGAGGTCGCGCGGCAGTTTATCGCGCGTTTTCCGGGCAGTGAAAGCAGTGTGACGATCAAAAAATATCTGGCCGCGCCCTGAAATCCCCGGAGAGAGTCGCATGTGACTCGACTCAGTTTTTGTGCTAATCTGGCCGTTCGATATGGAAAAAAAGCGCGTTCTATTAGGCATGAGTGGCGGAGTGGATAGCTCCGTCTGCGGCCATTTGCTCAAGGAACAAGGCTACGAAGTCATCGGCGTGACCATGAAAGTCTGGCCGCAGGATTGCATGTCGCGCGCCGAGGATAAATGCTGCGGACCGTCGGCGATTGCGGACGCACGGGGCGTGGCGCACGCGCTGGGAATTCCGCATTATGTCGTCGATGAATCGAACCAGTTTGAGCAGCTCGTGATCGATTATTTTTCCAGCGAATATCAGGCTGGCCGCACGCCAAATCCGTGTGTGATGTGCAATGAGAAGCTGAAATTTGGCAATCTCTGGACCAAGGCTAAGGCGCTCGGCTGCGATTACATTGCGACCGGCCATTATACGATCATTGAGCACAATGCCGACCGCGCCGTCCTGCGAAAAGGCGCCGATCCGAAGAAGGACCAGTCGTATTTTCTCTTCAGCCTGAACCAGGACCAGCTCTCCCACGCGCTCACGCCGCTCGGCGGAATGTCGAAGCCGGAGATTCGCGCCATCGCCCGGCAGCTCGGTCTGCGCGTGGCCGACAAAGTGGACAGCCAGGAGATTTGTTTTGTGCCGGGGAATGATTACAAAGCCTTCCTGCGCAGTCATTTGGGCGAGAAGGGGTTTCATCGCGGAGGCATCTACGACAAGGCGGGAAATTTCATCGCCGAACACGAGGGCATCGAGATGTTTACCATCGGCCAGCGCAAGGGGCTTCCCGGCGGCTCGCCGCGTCCGATCTACGTGATCGATATCGATCCCGAGACGAACAGCGTGATCGTCGGCGAGGCGGAGGACTTGGTCGCATCCGAGTTTGAGCTGGATCGCGTGAACTGGGTCAGCCGGGGCGAAATCACCGAGCCCATCGAGGTGAATGTGAAAATCCGTTACGCGCATCCTGGTGCGGACGCGACCGTTTATCCGAACGGCGATGGCACGGCCCGCGTCGTCTTGCACGAGCCGCAAAAAGCCGTCACGCCCGGTCAGGCGGCAGTGTTTTACCAAGGCGACGTCTGCATCGGCGGCGGATGGATTTGCCGTCAGCCGGCGGCGGTTTCGCTGGCGAGTTAGGGTTTTATGAGCGGAGTCGTCGTGGCTTTGGCCACGTTCCCAGACATGGAAACGGCGCGAACGATTTCCCGAACTTTGGTCGAGGAACACCTCGCGGCCTGCGTGAATTTGCTGCCCGGCGCACAATCGATCTATCGCTGGGAAGGCCAGATCGTCGAGGAGACGGAAATCGTGGCGATTTTCAAAACCACCACCATTCACCGAGGGAAATTTCAGCAGCGACTGATCGAGTTGCATCCGGCTCAGGTCGCGGAATGCATTTTCTTGGACGTGCTCGATGGCTCGCCCGCCTATCTGAATTGGGTGCGTTCGGAAGTGGTTTTCGGCAACTGGCGCAAACCGCTGGAATCCTAGAGCAACGCGATCGCCGCCACGAGCAGCACGGCTCCGATCAGGCGGCGAATGAGGATGACTTTTCCGACATGGCGTTCGTCATTTCCGAACCAATGACCGACGATCCAGACGAGCGCAATCGTCCAGACGCCGCGGCAGCTATAAACGATATTAATGGCAGTCGCATGGCCATAAATGCCGATGGCGCAGGCCATGACGAGCGCCTGGGCGCAGAGCAGGAATGAGCCGCCGAGGAGCCATTTCCAGCCATCGCGCGGGATTTGGTGCAGCGGATGATTAAAGATCGGAATGAGCGTGAACGAGAGCAGCGCCACTGTGGCGAACATGATCGGAATAAAAAAACCGGCGCTCCAAATTGGCGTCCAACGTTGGACCATGACGTCGGTGACGGAGAAAGCTGAGGCGCTGATGAATGCGAGCAACACCGTGGCCTGGACAGCTTTGATTCGAGTCGGAGTCCGATCTGCGAGCAGTGCGACGGCGATGACGCTCAAAGCCGAGGCCAGCCACCAGCCGGGCGGAATATTTTCCCGCAAAATCACGGCGCAAATCACCGCGATGAGCATGGATTTCAACCCGAGAACGGGCGTCACGATGGAGACGTCGCCACGAGCGATGGCTCGGAAAGTGAAGATTTGCCCGATGAAAAATCCCAGTCCCGCCAGCAGCGGTTGGTGAATATTTTCCCAGCCCGGCCAGTGTTTGCCCCACGCCAGCATCGGGAGAAAAAGCAGCCCGGCCATGACGTTGACCACGAACGTCGTGCGCCACGGGCCGATGCCGTAATCGAGGCAGCGTTTCAGCCCGAGGCTGGCCAATGCGTAGCCGAGCGACGCGATGAGCGGGAGCAGGATGAGCGGCAAAACTAGGGCAGGGAATCGATCACGCGGCGGAGTTCGCTGGCGGGCCATTGACCGGGCACGACGGGGGCGTCGAGGTAGCCGTAGTTGAGTTGCGATCCGATCTGCGCGAGGAGCGGGCGGGAGATTTTGCCGAGCCGGCCCATGCCCATCGCGGCGAGCGGGAGACGGGACTCAGACTCGACCCAAGCGAGCAGAGTGGAAAGCTGCGCGACGTCGTCGGTGGTGGTGGCGACTTTGAAAAGATTCGCACCTAAGTGGGCGGCGATTTGCGTCATTGCCCGAAGCTCGGTCAGCGACGGAGTGTCGGTGAAATCGTGATGCGAAAAAATACAGGCGAGTCCCATTTTTCTTGCTTCTGAGATGAGTGAGGAAAGCTCCGGCACAGAGGCGAGTTCGATATCAATGGCGACGGCGTTTTTCCAATGGCGCTGGTAGATTGCGATGCGACTCGCCGCGTCCGCCGGACCGCGCCCGCCCTCGGACGGATGGCGCACGGTGAGAATGACGGGCAGCGGAAGCCGGGAAAGATCGATGATGTTTTCCGGCAATAAATCAGCGCGGACTTCCAGTAAATCGGGAGCCAAGTCGGAGCCGGGAATGATTTTTTCGGCCTTGGTCCAGCCCGCCGCGCTGCTGATGGTGGCGACGACGTGAGGATGTCTATTCCGGAAAAGGCTTGAACTATCGTCGGGCATGGTAGTGTTTATTTCCCGCTTTCGCAGTATAGATAAGCCCCCACCATGACCGGACGCCGACAAGAAATCAATCTACAGATGAACCAGCTGAGCGACGCTGGCATCCTGGTTTTGTCGCTCTGGCTGGCCCATTGGCTGCGCTATTGGGCGACGCTGTATTTCGATATTTATCCGATCCCGCCGTTTCGGCAATTTCTCTGGCTGATCGTGCTGATCATGCCCTTTGGCCCGCTGCTGCTCGAGACCCAAGGCTACTACCGGCGGCTGCTACAGAAGAACATCGGCCATGCCATGAGCGAGATTGCGCGGGCCGGCCTCTGGATGGCGGTCTTGGTGGCGGGGTGCGTGATTTTTTTCCACCTAGAAGTGCCGAGCCGCGCGGTGTTTCTGGGTTTTGGAGTCATCGGAACGATCCTCTTGCTGGCGAAGCGGGCGTTCATTGTTAGAAAGCTGAAAGGCGGCAGCGAGGAGGGGAGATATCGCGAAAAAATCCTCCTCGTCGGCGTGCCTTACGACATGAAGCAACTCATGGAGCGATTTGCCCCGGAGCAAGCGGCGCGAATCGAAGTCGTCGAGCAAATCGACATCGAAAAACAACCCATTAGCGACCTCGTCGAGAGCCTGCATCGTCATTCTGTGGGGCGCGTCCTCTTCGCGGGCGGCCACGTTCACATGAACCGCATCGAGGAGGCCATCATGGCCTGCGAAGCCGAAGGTGTGGAGGCGTGGCTGCTGGCGAATTTCATCAAAACCTCGATCGCGCGTCCGGCCTTCGACCTGTTTGGCGAACAGCCGATGCTGGTTTTCCGGACGACGCCCGATCTTTCGTGGGCGTTGATCATGAAGGCGTTTGTGGATTTTTTGGGTGCCTTGCTAGGGATCATCGTGCTTACGCCGTTGCTGCTGCTCATTGCACTGGCGGTGCGGCTGACCTCGCCCGGAGTGGTGATTTTCCGGCAGATGCGCGGTGGGCGGCACGGGGCGCCGTTTGCGATGTATAAATTTCGCTCGATGTATTCCGACGCAGAGCAGCGCAAGGCGGAACTCGAGGCGATGAATCAAATGAGCGGCCCCGTTTTCAAGATGGATCAGGACCCGCGGATCACGCCGCTCGGGCGGTTTTTGCGCAAGTACAGCCTAGATGAGTTGCCCCAGCTTCTGAACGTCCTGATGGGCGACATGAGCTTGGTCGGGCCGCGTCCGCTGCCCTTGTATGAGGTCGCCCGATTTGAAACGGCCGCGCATCGCCGCCGATTGAGCGTAAAGCCAGGTCTGACCTGTCTCTGGCAGATTTCCGGCCGCAACGAGGTGCAAAATTTCCACGACTGGGTGCGGCTCGATCTCGCTTACATCGACAACTGGTCTCTCTGGCTCGACTTCAAAATCCTTCTAAAAACCATCCCCGCCGTCTTCATGGGCTCTGGCGCCCGGTAAAGTCGTTGAGGGAAAATAGAGGGAAAACCTCGCCAACGGGCCGTTCCCTCCCTACATCTTCATTTCTCTCTTCAAATTATGGCCGCCAATACTCAGAAAAAAACAGTCGTCGTCACCGGTGGTTCAGGATTTCTCGGGTCGCATCTCACCGACCTGCTCCTCTCCAAAGACTACAAAGTCATCGGGATCGACAACCTCCTCACGGGCAATCTCGCCAACATTGCGCACCTCGCTGGCAACCCCGATTACAAATTCATCCGTCAGGACGTCACCCAATACATTTACCTGGCTGAGGACGTCGATCTCATCTTCCATTTCGCCTCGCCAGCCAGCCCGATCGATTATCTGGAACATCCGATTCCCACGCTAAAAGTCGGGGCGCTCGGCACTCACAATGTGCTCGGACTCGCCAAGGCCAAAAAAGCCACCATTCTTCTCGCTTCCACCTCCGAGTGCTACGGCGATCCGCTGGTTCATCCGCAAAAGGAAGACTATTGGGGCAACGTCAATCCCATCGGGCCACGCGGCGTCTATGACGAAGCGAAACGTTTCGCCGAGGCCATGACGATGGCCTACCACCGCTACCACGGCGTCGATACAAAGATCGTCCGCATCTTCAATACCTATGGACCTCGCATGCGTCTGCGCGACGGGCGCGTCGTCCCGGCCTTCATCGGTCAGGCGCTGACGAACACACCGCTCAGCATCTTCGGCGACGGCAGCCAGACCCGGAGTTTTTGCTACGTCTCGGACTTGATCGAAGGCATTTATCGCCTCTCCCAATCCGACTTCCACGAGCCGGTGAACATCGGCAATCCGGGTGAAATGACGATCAAGCAGTTCGCGGAGAAAATCATCGCCTACACCGGCACCGAGTCGCAGATCAGCTATCATCCGCTGCCCGTGGACGACCCAAAAGTGCGCCAGCCCGACATTACTCGGGCCAGAACCATTCTCGGCTGGGAGCCGCAGGTTTCTTTCGAGGATGGAATCAAGAAAACCATTGAATTTTTCCGTGGCCACCCCGACCTTGCCTCCTTCGCAAAATAAAGAGTGGATTCGGCTTTGACAAAACCACCCGTAAACAACTAGCTGTATCTTCCGTAACCCCCCTGCTTTCTCATGAGAGTTCATCAACAGAACAAAATCCTCGTCCTCCTGCTGCTATTGCAGGCATTTTTCACCGTCGGCGTCATGGCTCAGGGCCGGGCGACGGATTACGTGGTTAAAAAGGTGAATGTGGAATTCATCAACACGCCAGAGTACCAATTCACTGGAACCCAGCGTCGCTCCGACAACCGCGAGAAATGGATGGAGATCGAGACCGAGTTTGATGCGACTCCAGAGTTCACCGAGGAACTCACCTTCAAATACTACGTGCAGATTAACAAAAATGTTTACACTGGCGAAGTCACCCACGTCGATATCGCCGGCGGCAAGGGGCTTTTTTCCGTCATGTATATTTCGCCGCGCGCCATTAGCCGCATCTTGGAAGGCAAGCCAATGAATGGAGCGGCCATTGAAAAAGTCAGTGTCGAGATTACCAAGCAAGGCGCGACCGTTGGCTTCGGCTCATGGAAAAATGAGAAAACGGGCTGGTGGGCTTCATCGCCCCAAAAGCCTGGGTTCCTGCGCAATAAGAATGAAACTCCTTTCGCGCCACTTTATTGGGAGCGTTACGAGGCGATCAAAACCAACGTTCGCTAACTCTCCGAATGGCTTCCACTCGATTGCTAAGTCTAAATCTTGGCACGCAAACCATCGGTCTGGGAGAGTTTCTCACCGCAGATAATGGCGGATTGATTCTCAATGGTTACCTCACCCGCGAGCTCGCGGTCGATGCGACCAGCGACAGTGCCCGCGGCTACCACATTTCCGAGGCGATCAAGGAATTGCTGAGTCAAATGAAACTCCGCCCTGGCGCAGTCAATACCTGCATTCCGGCGCAATCGGTTTTCACCCGCTTCGTGAAATTGCCCACGGTCGATGAAGACAAAATCGACCAAATTATCGGCTTCGAAGCCCAGCAAAACGTCCCATTTCCAATCAATGAAGTCGTTTGGGATTATCAACTCGTCGCCACGAACGACACCTCCAAGCTGGGCGTGGTTTTAGTGGCGATCAAATCAGACCTGCTCGGCGAAATGGATCACGCCGTCACCACGACGGGCTTGCGCACCAGCATCGTGGATGTGGCACCGATGGCTCTCTACAACGCCTTTCGCTACAATTATTCCGAAAACAAGGGCTGTTCTTTGATCGTGGATATCGGAGCCCGAACGACGAATCTGGTCTTTATCGAGCCGCAAAAAGTCTTCAGCCGCAGCATTCCGATTGGCGGAAGCTCGATCACCAGTGCCATTGCCAAAGATTTCGACGAACCATTGGCTGTCGCCGAGGCGCGCAAGAAAACGGATGGTTTCGTCGGCCTCGGTGGCGCTTATGCGGAACCCGGCGATCCGGCCGTGGCCCGTGTCTCAAAGATCATTCGCAACACCATGACCCGTCTCCACGCGGAGATCACGCGTTCGGTCAGCTTTTACCGCGCCCAGCAGCAGGGCAATGCGCCGGTGCGCGTTTACCTCTGTGGCGGCACCGTCGCGCTGCCTTACATGCGCGAGTTTTTCCAGGAGAAAATGCAGTTGCCGGTGGAATATTTCAATCCGCTGCGCAACGTCACGGTCTCGCAAAATGTGAATGTCGAGAAAGTCGTCAGCGAGGCGCATCTGCTCGGGGAATTGGTCGGGACCGCGCTGCGTTCGCTGGGTGGCTGCCCAATAGAGTTGAATTTGCTCCCGCCGGAAGTGTTGCAACGGCAGGAATTTTCTCGCCGCCAGCCGTATATCATCACCGCCGGACTCTGTGTTCTCCTGGCGCTAGCCGGATGGTGGCTCTATTTCCAGCGTTCCACCGAGGCAGCGATCGCGGTCACGGAAAAAGTGAATGCCGAGGCGGGCCAATTGGAGGGAGTCGACTTAAAATTTAAGGCTGCCGATCAGCAAATCAAAGCCGTTGGAGTCGAAGCCGCTCCACTTTTGGACGCCATCAGCCAGCGCGAGTCTTGGGTTCGATTGATTGATGACCTCAATCAGCGCATTCCCAATAACAAAATTTGGGTGACTATTTTCGAGCCGCTGCAAGACGCGAAACCGATCTCCTTTAACGACGTGAAATCACTCGAAGTGAAGCCCGCGCCGACTCCAACCGGACCGACGCGTCCTGCGGCAGGAGCCACGCCTCCGCCGGGGCCGCGCATCACCGCAATTAGCATCAAGGGCCTTTATCTGGAAGATCCGAAAGTGGTGGACCAGTTTCTGACCAACCTTTCCCAGTCTCCTTATTACGTTTTGGATCTGAACAAAATGAAGGAGATCAACCCGGTTCGCCAGCAGCCCAATCAGGACACCTGGGCGTTTGACTACGAGCTGCGTCTGCCTTTGAAACAGCCCATCCCCCTGAAATGAACTGGTTCACCGAAAATAAAATCTTCACCAGTGTGCTGATGGTCATCGTTGTGGCTGCGCTCGCTCTCGGCTATCTGACTTTTGCAGCCAGCGGCAAATACGATGAGGCCGTGCAAAGTTATCAAACTGGCATGGCAAAACTCACCCAACTGCGTTCCCTGGCTCCCTACCGGAACACGGAGAACCTGAAAAAGGTTCAGGCCCAAGTCACGGAATACAAAGGGCAGACGGAGGAATTGCACGCGGAATTGATTCAACGCCAGGGAATGATCGCGCCGATCGATCCCTCGGCTTTCCAAGGTCATCTGCGGGAGCTGGTTTCCAAAACCATCGAGCATTCCACTCAGCGTGGAGTGGAGTTGCCGCCGAAGTTTTATCTTGGGTTTGAGCGGTATGAAAGTGAGCTGCCGCGGAATGACATTACGGGTTTGCTGAACTGGCAGCTCGCGGCCATCGATGCGGTGGTCAATCGCTTGATTGATCTCAAAGTCGCCAAGATCAGCAGCGTCCTGCGACCTGCGCTGCCGGGCGAACTGGTTGCGGAGCCCTCTTCCAAGGACGTGCCGCTCTTTAAGAAATATCCCTTTGAAGTGGTTTTCGTAGGCTATCCTGGAAACGTGCAGACGCTTCTGAACGACTTGGACAGCTTTCCTCAATTCACCATTGCCCGTGCCGTCCGCATCGAAAACGAGCAACTGAAAAGTCCATCGCGCACGGCTGCTGCGCCGGTTTCGACCGGCGATCCGAGCGCCACGCCGGAGCCGCTCGTGGATAAAATCATCATTGGCAAGGAGCGGGTGACGGCCAGCATCATTGTCGATCTCGTGCAGTTCACCCCCAAACAAATCTCGAAGAAGTAGATCGTATGGATTGGATTAAAACCAAATATGATCGGGCCATTTTGCTCGTTGCGACGGCGCTCTTGCTTGCCTCGGCGGCATTTGTGTTTTTGAAGACACGCAGTGTGGGAGATACTTTCGCGGCTTATTTTTCCAAGCCTAGTATTAGTAATGCCATCAAGCCCCTCAATATCGACCCCATCAATGAGGCGCGTGAGACGCTGGCTAATCCGGCGAAATGGAAAAAACAGGATAAAACCATCTTTGTGGCTGTGCCATACGTGCTCAGAAAATCTGGCGTGTTAGAGATTTTTGGCAATGAGGGGATCGAATATGTTCCTGGAATTCCGAACAAATGGTTTGTGGACAACGGCCTTGATCTGCTGGTCCCTGGTATCGAGGACCAAGATCCAGATGGCGACCGGTTCAGCAACCGGGAAGAATATGCGGGCGGCGTTAATAGCACCAATCCCAACGACCCCAACTCACACCCGCCTTTCACCAACAAGTTAAAGCTCGCGAGATATATTCAGATTCCGTTCCGCTTGATTTTCAAAGTCCGCGATGGAGAGATCATGCAAATCAACACGGTTGACCTGAAGCAGCCGTCCCAGTTCCTCAAAGTGGGAGATCGCATCGGCGGCACCAAGTTTGAAATCACCAAGCTGGAGAAAAAGGAAGGCGTGGATTCTTTGGGCACCAAGACGGATGTTTCCGAGGCCACCGTTCGCAATGTTGAAACCAAGGCCGAAATCATCCTCGTGCTCGGCGTCATCGCCAATTCGCCTGACACTTACGCGCTCTTCAAATACCTTTACGACGACTCGGAGTTTAAGGTGAAACGCGATGGCGAGTTTCATTTAAAGCCCGATGACAAAACAACTTACAAACTCGTTGACATCAATAACAACGAGGCAGTAATCACTATCCCGGCCACGGGGGAAAAAATAACTGTTCCCAAACTCTAATTTCGCTCTTACGACTCACCCCAGACAACTTACCCAGCTTCTCTTGACGCCCTAGACTATGATCCACAAAAATACTGTTCCCGCCCTCCTGATTGCCGCTTGTGCCGCCGCGATCAGTTCCCTCCCGTCTCCAGCTCATGCTGGCAACAATTACGATGGAGGAGGCCAGGTCTCTGGCGTAGCAGAACGCGAAATCGCCCGCCGACAGGACCGTGCCACCCAAGCCGATGCCGCCATTCAGGCTGGCGATGAGCTGATGGAGAACGATCAATACGATCAGGCTGCCGCCCAATATAAACTAGCAGTCGATCTGCTGCCGGACTCGCTTGCAACTGGTTCTGCCCGCTCCAAGGCGCTGGCCAAGTTCAGCCGTGCCAGCATCAAGCTCGCCGAGCAGCGCATCAACGAAGGCCGCTTCGCCGACGCTCAAGCTGTGATCGCTCGCGTGGTGGAATACGATCCCGAAAATGACAGCGCGAAGACGATGCTGAAGCATTTGGGCGAGCCTGATTATTACAACAAGACTGTCGGTCCCAAGTTTGTGGCCAATGTCGAGCAAGTCAAAAAGCTGCTCGGTGAGGCGGAAGGTTATTACGACAGTGGCCGCTACGACATGTCCGTCAAACGTTGCGAGCAAGTCCTGAATATCGACCCCTACAATGTGGCCGCCCGTCGCATGGAGGAGAAGATCACCAAGGCCAAAACCCAATATTCTCACGCCGCTTATGATCAGGCCCGCGGCCAGGCGATCTGGGAGGTGGATTCTAAATGGGAGCGCCCGATTACCAAATATGGTTTGGGCTCAGCCGTGATTGTGCAAAGCCCGTCTGACGACCTACGAGGCACGGCTTCCATCACTGCCAAGCTGAATAAGATCATCATCCCAAGAATTGAATTTAAGGATGCCACCATTCGTGAGGCCATCGATTATCTGAAGGCGAAGAGCCGTGATATCGATGACGATCCCAATCCAGAAAAACGTGGTGTAAACATCGTTCTGAAGCTGGAATCATCTTACCGCACCCCATCATCCCCCGCAGCGGCAGCTGCCGCTCCGGTGATTCCCGGCTTGGAAACACCTGCCGCTTCTGTGGATGCGACCGCAGCTGCTCCGTCGGCTGAGCCGGGTTCCACTCCAATCACACTTTCATTGACGAATGTGCCTTTGATTGAGGCCCTCAGATACATCACCAGCCTGGCCAATCTGAAGTTTAAGATTGAACCCTATGCCGTTTCCGTCGTGCCGCTGTCGCAGCCCACGGAAGATCTGATCACGAAGCAATATCAGGTCTCGCCTGGTTTCATTAGCGGAGCTGCTGCTGCCTCTGGCGAGGCCGCCGCTGCTCCTGCGGCTGGCACTGCGGATGCGGCTGGCACTGGCAATGCCATCGCCAAGAAGCAAGGTGCTAGGGAATACCTCGAAGGTCAGGGAGTGCCATTTCCTCCGGGTGCCAGTGCCACCTATCAGGCAGGCAGCAGCCGTTTGATTGTTAAAAATACTCAGGAAGCGTTGGACTTGATCGATACCTTGGTTTCCATCGATAGCGAAAATGCGCCTAAGCAAGTGGAGATCGAATCGAAGTTCGTGGAAATTACCCAGAACAACAGCAAGGAACTCAGCTTTGACTGGTTGCTGGGTCAGTTTGATTTAAGCAGCAGCAACGGAATCGTTGGTTCTGGTGGTACTCAGGGCACGGCTCCATCGCTTGACAACGGCGATTACCCCTTTGTCAGAAATGGAAGCCCTGTAGGCACCAATCCTATTACGGGTGGCAATCGCAGTGGCGGAACGGCTATTAGCGCGAACGCCATCGATGCGCTGCTCTTCGGATTATCGGGTAACTCTTTAAGGGCGCCAGCCGCGTTTGGTATTGCCGGCATCTTCACCGATCCTCAATTTCAGCTAGTCATCCGTGCCTTGGACCAGAAAAAAGGCGTGGATTTGCTTTCTTCTCCTCGTGTTACCACCAAGAGCGGCATGAGGGCTGTCATCGAAATCATTCGCGAATTCCGTTATCCAACAGAATTTGATCCGCCACAGATTCCGCAGACTGTTGGCAGCACGACGGTGACTGGAACCGGCGTTGGTACCGGCGGGGGCTCATCAGGCGGCGGAGCTTTTCCGGTTACTCCCACTACACCAACCTCCTTTGAGACTCGCAACACGGGTGTCACATTGGAAGTGGAGCCCCAGGTGGGTCCCGATGGACAGACCATCGATCTCACGCTGGCTCCTTCAGTGACTGAATTTGAGGGCTTCATCAACTATGGCAGCCCCATTCAGACCACCAGTACCAACCTTCTGGGAGTCACAACGACTAACGTTTTGACGGCGAACGTCATCAATCAACCGATCTTCAGCACCCGCAAAGTCACTACCCAAGTCAGCATCTGGGACGGCCAGACGGTGGTCGTAGGCGGGCTGATTCGTGAAGACGTGCAAAAGGTGGAGGATAAAACCCCACTCTTGGGCGACATCCCGATTCTGGGACGTTTGTTCCGCTCCAACGTGGATCAGCATATAAAACGCAACTTGGTGGTCTTCGTGACCGCCCGTTTGATGAACCCCGCCGGCCAGCCGATTCTGAATGCGGAATTGGAGGAAGAAACGGTCGAGCCATTGCCTCTGACCGAATTGAATCCGCCCGCGCAGCCGCTGCCAAACTACGCGAAGTAAGTTTACAAATGCCCGTCATAGGGATTACAGGTGGGATTGCCTCTGGTAAGAGCACTGTAACTCGACTGCTAGCGGAAAATCTGAGAAACGGCCAAGCCGAAAAGGTCCAATCCTTTTCGGCAGATGAATATGGGCATGAACTATTGGAGAACGATCCAGTGGTTCGGAGCCAGATTCACGAGCAATTTGGAAATGACGTGATCGGAGTTGACAGAGCGTTAGATCGCGCCCGATTGCGGCAATTAGTCTTTGCCAACGCAGATCGGCGGAAAGCGTTGGAAGCCATCCTTCACCCGAAAATTCACCAAAGTTGGAGGGACACCGCCGAACATTTTCACTTAAAAGGGCACTATTTTGTTGCAGAAATTCCCCTTCTATACGAAACAGACAGTTCTCCTTACTTTGACTGCATTGTCGTAGTCGAAGCGGACGTTCAGGTTCAACTTGAACGTCTCTCGTCCAAGCGGGGCTGGTCCTTGGAAACGGCGCGTCGAGTAATCGAAGCGCAAATGCCTGCCGAGGAAAAAACCCGGCGCGCGAATATCCTGATTTTGAATCATTACACCGAAAAGCTGCTGCACTGCCAGATCGAACTGGCGGCCCAAGCTTTGTTAACGCGATATGCTTGAAGAAAACATCCCGCCTTCCCCGGAAGGATCGGAGTCCCATTTGCCTTCTGGGAGTGCGGAAAATATCCCGCCCCAGCCGCCTGCCGAGGAACCGCAGCGGCTCATTCTGAAGCTCGGCGACCGAGTCATCGAAGATAAGATCGCCATGGCCGACCTCCATGCGGCCACACTTCATCAATTGATCGAACTCGGACGCGCGGCACGCATTCGTTTCACCCAGGAACGTTCCCGGCATCACATCACGCTCGACATCGTGCGTTACCTCCTCGGCCACGGCATCCCCATTCGGGTCGAAGGCATGCTCGATCTCACCAACGACGCCTACGGATTGCTGCGCTGGGCGCGCTACAGTTTCCAGCCCTGCCCGGAGGACATTTACGTTTCCCTCCAACTCATCAAGCGCCACAGCCTGCGCGCTGGAAACAAGATTTCGGGCTGGATTCGGCCCTCACGCGACAAGGAAAAATATGTCGCCTTGGAAATCATCGACGCCATCGAAGACATCCCAGCGGACGACTGGAAGGAGACCAAGTTCTTCGACAACCTGACCCCGCTTTTCCCGGATAAACGCATCATCCTCGAAAATGAAACGACGAAATCCGTCACCGCGCGGGTTATTGACTTGATTTCGCCGCTTGGTCGCGGTCAGCGCGCACTCATTGTTGCTCCGCCGCGCGCAGGCAAAACGATCATGCTCAAGGAAATCGCCAAGGCGATTCGCGTGACCGCACCGGAGATACACCTCATCCTTTTGCTCGTCGACGAACGCCCCGAGGAAGTCACCGATTTCCAGCAAACCGTCGATGCGGAAATTTACAGTTCCACCTTCGATGAAAACGCCCAGCGCCACACGCAGGTTGCCGATTTGGTGATCGAACGCGCCAAACGCCTGGTCGAACTCGGCCAGCACGTTGTCATCATGCTCGACAGCATTACCCGGCTCGCTCGCGGCTACAATAACCTGCAACCCGGCAAGGGACGCACCATGTCGGGCGGCATCGACGCCGCCGCGCTCATGAAACCGCGCCGCTTTTTTGGCGCGGCCCGCAATGTGGAAGAAGGCGGCAGCCTCACCATCGTCGCCACGGCTCTGGTCGAGACCGGCAGCCGGATGGATGACGCCATTTTTGAGGAATTCAAAGGCACGGGAAACATGGAACTCCACTTGGACCGCGCGTTAGTCGAGAAACGTGTTTATCCCGCGATTCACGTCTTGAAATCTGGCACCCGGCGCGACGAATTGCTTTATCATCCTGAGGAATTTATGCGTATCGGCACCATTCGTAAGCAACTCGCCTCCATTCCGCCGATCGAGGCCATGGAAGTGCTCATCGCCAACGTCAAGGCAACGAAGACGAACGCGGAACTTTTACTGCGGAGTTTCCGGTGAGCGATAATGATCTGACTCGCAGCGACTTGCATACTTTGCCGGTCGTTATTGAAACGGATTCCGTCCTCGCGGAATTCTCCGCCGAACTGGCCAAGGCCGATCTCATCGCCATCGATACCGAGGCGGACAGCCTGCATTGTTTCCGCGAAAAACTTTGCCTCATCCAGATTAGCATTCCGGGTTACGATGA
The DNA here is from genome assembly GCA_039930045.1 of Chthoniobacterales bacterium. NCBI lineage: Bacteria > Pseudomonadati > Verrucomicrobiota > Spartobacteria > Chthoniobacterales > Chthoniobacterales bacterium. The sequence continues at coordinate 119,572 of JBDSQB010000014.1, forward strand.
AATCATCGACCCGCTGGCTCCCATTTCGATGGAACCGCTGGCCGCCGCATTGCGCGACAAGGAAATGATTGTGCAAGGCGCCGACTTCGACCTGCGCATGTTGCGTCGGGCAAACATCACCGTCGCGGGCGTTTTCGACACCTTAATTGCCTCCAAATTGATTGGCGAAACCGATGTCGGTTACGGTGCCTTGGTAAAAAACTTCCTCGGCATCGAACTCGCCAAGGGTTCCCAGAAAGCCAACTGGGCCCAGCGCCCGCTGCCACCGATCATGCTGGATTATGCGCGCAACGACACGCGTTACCTGTTGCCGCTGAGAGATTTGCTACTCACTCGACTGCGGGAACTGGGGCGCGAGGATTGGTTTCGTCAAAGCTGCCGTCAAGCCTGGCAACAGGCTTCAGTGGACCGCGAGCGCAATCCCGATGAGCAGTGGCGCATCTCCGGCAGTGGCGCTTTGCGCGGACGCGCGGCGGCGGTTTTGCGGGCGCTCTGGTATTGGCGCGACAAGGAAGCCGAGGCGCGCGACAAGCCGACTTTCCATATTTTGCAAAACAGCAAAATGATCGAAACCGCAGTCGCCATCGACGCGGGACGAACGATTTACCTCTCGGAATTGCGCGGTTCGCGAGGGCAGCGCTTCGATGCCGCCGTGCGGGAGGCTCTGGATTTGCCAGAGTCCGAGTGGCCGCAGCGCATCGTCGCTCAGCGCCATCGCTGGACCGAAGCGCAGGAGAAGGAATTTGACCGGCTCAAGGAGATTCGCGACAAAGTCGCTGCCGAATTACGGCTCGATCCGTCGCTGCTCGGGTCGCGAGTCGCCCTCGAAACCATCGCCCGCTCACCCGAATCTGCCGCCCAGACTCTGCTCCCGTGGCAGCTCGAACTTTTGGGGATCAACGCCCCTGCAACTCCCACACCATGATCATTGTCACCAAACCCGGCGCCACGAACGCCGAGATCGAACACATCGTCGAACGCATTCACGATTGGGGCCTGAAAACCGAGGTCAGCCATGGAGCTCAGCGCGTGGTCATCGGTGTTATCGGCGCGGAAGACATCATCCGCGAGAAACCGATTGCCGCGATTCCCGGAGTGGAATCCGTCACGCCCGTGCTCAAGCCCTACAAGCTGGTCGCCCGTGAATTCCGTGGAACTCCGTCGAAAATTTCCATCGGCAAAGTTGTCATCGGCGGCCCGGAGATCGTCATCATGTCGGGTCCCTGCTCGGTCGAAAGCAAAAGCCAGATCACCGAAATCGCCCAGATCGTGAAGAATGCCGGAGCCACGGTTCTGCGCGGCGGTGCTTTCAAACCACGAACTTCGCCTTACAGTTTCCAAGGGCTCGGAATCGAGGGATTGAAGCTCCTCGCCGAAGCGCGCGAGTCGTCCGGTTTGCCTGTGATCACCGAAATCATGGACACGAAGGACCTCGAAGCGGTGGAGCAATATGCCGATTGTTTACAGGTCGGCGCGCGCAACATGCAGAACTTTTCCCTGCTCAAGGAAGTCGGTCGCAGCAAACTGCCCGTTATGCTGAAGCGCGGCATGAGCGCCACCATCAAGGACCTCCTCATGTCCGCCGAATACATCCTCAGCGAGGGAAATTTTAACGTCATCCTTTGCGAACGCGGCATCCGCACCTTTGAGACCATGACGCGAAACACATTGGACTTAAATGCTGTTCCGGTGCTCAAAGCCGAGACGCATCTGCCGGTCGTTGTCGATCCGACGCACGGCGTGGGCGTTCGCGAATACGTCCCGGCGATGGCTCTCGCTGCCGTGGCTGCAGGCGCGGATGGCCTCATGCTCGAAGTTCACAACGACCCGGAACACGCCAAAAGCGACGGCGAGCAAGCCCTCCTCGGTCACGAATTTGCCGAACTCGTCATGCAGATCCGCAAAGTCGCAGAGGCGGTTGGCCGCAGCGTTGCTTAGCCGTTCCACCAGCCAGAGAGCCGTGCGCCGGGCTTCGTGGGAACGGACAGTCCAGTTTGATCGTAATGCGACGTGTCGTTAAACAACATCAGACGCGCCCGCGTCGGGTCCTTGAAATCGATCACGTTCAACGCAGCGGGACTTTGATCCAAATTGTCGCGATAACGCCGCGGGTCGAAGCCCAAAAGTGAGCTGAGTAAAAGTCGGATCGTTGCTTTGTGCGACACGACGAGGACATTTTCTCCCGGATGCGAGCGGACGATTTCGATCAACTCCGGCAGGGCGCGCGCGGTCACTTGCAATCCGCTTTCGCCGCCAATCGGGGCGAACGTGTAAGGATCGCGGTCCCAGTTTTCCAGCTCCTCGGGAAATTTTGCGGCGACTTGCATTCGAGTCTGCTGCTCCCAGCGTCCATGGGAAATTTCCTTCAACGCCTCGCGCGCATTCACCGACAACCCGTGCGATTCCACGACGATGGACGCCGTCTCCATCGTGCGGCCCATGGGCGACGCGTAAACGGCGGCGAGCTTGTCATCCGCCAGCCGCCGCGCCAGACCGCGCGCCTGCTCTCGGCCCTCGTCGGAAAGCGGCACATCGGTTGCGCCTGCGAAACGATCTTCCGCTGTGAGAACGGTCGCTCCGTGGCGAACCAGAAAAATGCGAGTGCATGACATGCCGAATCTTTTCACAGCCGCCGACTTTTTCGCAATAATCTTTAGCGGAAAAGAGGCGGGCCTGATACGGTCCTAACTCCAACCAAAACCGCATCTATTTCCATGGCCAAATCCGACGAATCTCCGACTGACAAAGCAACCATTGCCCGCAACAAAAACCTCGATCTCGCCATTCAGCAGATCGCCAAAGATTACGGTGAAGGCGCCATCATCCGCCTCGGCGACAAAGCCATCACCGACATCGAAGTCATTCCCACGGGCAACATCCTCATCGACCGCGCGCTCGGCACTGGCGGCTTTCCGAAGGGACGCATCGTGGAGGTTTATGGCCCCGAATCCTCAGGAAAAACCACGCTGACTTTGACTGTCATCGCGCAGGCCCAGAAACGCGGCGGACTCGCCGGGTTCATCGACGTCGAGCACGCGCTCGACGCGCAATACGCTCGTAAGCTGGGCGTGAATCTTGACGAATTGCTCGTTTCCCAGCCCAGCTCGGGCGAGGAAGCCCTGCGGATTTGCGAGACGCTCGTTCGCTCAAACGCGCTAGACGTCATCGTACTCGACTCCGTTGCCGCGCTCGTCACCAAGCAGGAGCTCGAGGGCGAGATCGGCGATTCCACCGTCGGCGCCCAGGCCCGTCTGATGAGCGCCGCGTTGCGCAAACTCACCGCTCTGATTTCCAAGGCCAACACGGTCGTCATTTTCACCAACCAGATCCGCGAAAAAATCGGCGTCATGTTTGGCAATCCCGAGACCACGCCCGGCGGCAAGGCGCTCAAATTTTACGCCAGCGTCCGCGTGGACATTCGCCGCATCGGCGCGATCAAATCGAGCGACGGCACCGTCACCGGCAACCGCACCAAGGTGAAAATCGTCAAAAACAAAGTCGCGCCGCCCTTCACCGAGGCTGAATTCGACATCATGTATAACGAAGGCATCTCCGGCACCGGCTCGCTCCTCGACCTCGCCTTGGAGAAAGGCATCGTCGAAAAACGCGGCAGTTGGATGAGCTACAGAGGCAACCAACTCGCCCAAGGCCGCGACGCTGCGAAAGAGATTTTGAAGCACGACCAGGCGCTCTACGACGAGATCGAGACACTGGTCAAAGCCAAGCTCGAAGAGGAAAAATAGCCGCCACACCATGCGTTGGAAGTCGCTTGGTATTCGGCTCGCACTAGCGCTCCTGCTTTTTCGCGTCAGCGCGGTTGCTGAGCAAAAACCGCTCTTCGACAGTACCGCGCTCTCTGGCGAATGGGGCGGAATCCGTTCTCCCGGCAGCGGGATCACGATCGAACTCGGCTACACCCAGGAATATCTCGGCGTCGTCTCCGGCGGCATCCGGCGCACGGGCGAATACGACGCGCTGGCATCGCTCGACCTGGAGTTTGATCTGGAAAAACTTGCCGGCTGGACGGGAGCCAGTCTGCACGCGACAGGTTTTTCCATCGTCGGCTCCAGCCTTTCCGCCGAGGCGATTGGCGACGACAGCAACGTCAGCAACATCAACGCGCGCAACAGCGTTCGACTCTTCGAGCTGTTTCTCGAACAGAACTTGTTCGCAGGCCGCGCGTCGATCCGGGCTGGTCAACTGGCGGTCGATTCGGAGTTTTTCGGGAGCGAAATTGGCGACATCCCCGGCGGCGGCCTCTTCATCAACAGCGACTTCGGAGTGCCGCCCATCGCCTCGTTTAACGCACCGCTGCCCATTTATTATATCGCCGCGCCCGGCCTGCGATTTCGGGTGAAACCGACTGAGTCGACTTCCATTCAAATCGGAGTTTACGACGGCAACCCCGCTCCCGACGCGCTCGGCGAGCCGGGGCCGGGATTCATCGCGGGCCGCCAGCTCAACGACCATGGGACCGACTTCCATCTCGCAGCCTCCGAGGGCGCGCTGTTCATCGGCGAGGCCAGCGTGGTGGGTAAAAACGGCAGCTACAAGCTCGGCGGCTACCTCCATTCCGCCGAGTTCACCCGCTGGTCCGATGACGGCGCGATTTCTGGTTTGTGGGCGGTGTATGCGATTGGCGCGCAGCAAATCTGGAGCGAAAACGCCACCGACACGCAAGGGCTTTACGTGTTTGCCCGGGCTGGTTTTGCCCCGCCGGACCGGGCTAGAATCGACTGGAGCTCCGATGTCGGCGTGAATTATGTCGGACTCGTCCCTGGTCGCGCCGCAGACATCTGCGGCCTCGGTTTCAGCCACAAACATTACAGCCGCGACCTCAGCGACGCCCTCGAGCGGACGGGCGAAAACGGAGTCGAGTCCGAGTCGATTCTGGAGCTGACGTATCAGGTAAAACTCGCGCCGTGCCTGACGGTGCAGCCCGATTTCCAATACGTCTTCCAGCCCGGCGGCCATGCCGGAGCGTCGAATGCCGCCGTGCTCGGCCTGCGCGTGAGCACGCTTTTCTAAGCCCGAACAAAATGCGGACGGCCAGCGAGGAAAAAGCGTTGATGGGAGAGAACACGCGCATGAGCCAGGTCCATAAATTCCCCGTGACGGACGCGAAAGTCGCCGATCTCTACCGGCGCATGGATGCCATGGGGTTGCGCGAGGCGGATTTGACCGAGACCTATTTCAAGACGGTGAAAAGTGGCGGCAAAGCGGGTCTGATCGGAGTCATGATTTACCATGCGCTGAGTGGACTGCGAGTGCGCTGCAACCGCGAGCGCAGCCAGGGGATCAATCGTTTCCTGGCGCGCCGGACGCTGGTGGAATTGCTGGAAAAGAAAGCCCGCCGGACGGCTGCGATTCCACTGAAAGTCGAATCCAACCCGACTCCAGCCCAGCCGCCACAAGTTATGCTACTGCCGTTACCGCCGACGCATTGGGGATTGGATTCGCCCATCGAGCAGGAGCAATAGCTTGCTTGCCGCGAGGTCCATTCCCAGCTAGTTTGCGCGTCCCGCAATGGCAAAAATTTTCCTGAAAACCTACGGCTGCCAGATGAATGAGCGCGACTCTGAACAGGTCGCCCAGATGCTCGTGGCGCGGGGTCATGCGATGACGAAAGCCGAGTTCGAGGCCGATGTGGTGCTGCTGAACACGTGCAGCGTGCGCGACATGGCGGAGCAAAAAGCCATCGGGAAAATGGGGATGCTGCGCGGGTTGAGCGCCGAAAAACCGGTGGTTTATGGCCTGCTCGGCTGCATGGCGCAGAGCCGGGGAGGGGATCTTTTCCGCGATTTGCCGCACCTCGATCTCGTCGTCGGGACGCAGAAATTTCACACCGTGGCCGATCATGTGGAGACGTTGCTGGAGAAAAAACGCAGTGCGCTCCATCGCCATGAAACTCGACTCATGGACGATCCGCGTTTCACGATTGTCGATGTGGAGGAAGAGGCGGATTCGCAAAGCACGATCCGCGATCACATTTTGAAAGACGGCCAGGCGACGGCGTTTGTTTCGATCATGCAGGGATGCAACATGCACTGCACGTTTTGCATCGTCCCGGCAACGCGCGGGGCGGAACGCAGCCGGACCATCGCCGACATTGTACTGGAAGTCCGCTCACTGGTGGCGCGCGGCGTGAAGGAAGTGACCCTGCTCGGCCAGATCGTGAATCTTTTTGGGCGTCACGAGTTTCCCAAAGTGGACGGGAAAAGCCCGTTCGTGCAACTGCTCGAGGCCGTCCACGAGGTCGATGGTCTGGAGCGGATTCGGTTCACCTCGCCGCATCCGATTGGCTACAAAGACGACCTCATCAACGCCTTTACCTACCTGCCGAAGCTGGTCGAACACGTGCATTTGCCGCTGCAATCCGGGTCAGATCGCATTCTCAAGGCGATGCATCGCACTTACACCGGCGAGAAATTTTTCGCGCTGACGGAGAAGATTCGCGCTGCGCGTCCCGACATCGCGATTACGACCGACATCATCGTCGGCTTCCCTGGCGAGACGGACGAAGATTACGCCGCGACTCGCGATCTGGTGAACCGGGTGCAGTTCGACAACGCCTTTGTCTTTCGCTATTCGCAGCGCAAGGACACGCCCGCTGCCGAGCTGCCGGGGCAGATTTCCGAGGAAATCAAGGAAGCGCGGAACCAGGATTTGCTCGAATCGGTGAACGCCATCGCCCGGCGCAAGACCGATGAATTGGTGGGAACTCGTGTGCAAATTCTCTGCGAAGGCGCCAGCAAGAATAATCCCGACCGGCTCTCCGGCCGCACGCGCACCAACAAAATCGTCGTCTTTGAGGGCGCCCCGCGTCACGTCGGCCAGCTCTTTGATGTGGACATCACCCGCTCCACCGGCTTCACCCTTTATGGCGATCCCGCCATTCATCTCTAACTCCGCTCATGCTTTATCATCCCAGTTTGTTCCTCACCCAGCTTGTTGTCGGCCTAGGGCTTCTCATTGCGCACGCCTGGGCGCTGGCGCAGGGCCGGTCGCTCGTGACTCCGCTGAAAAAATTCCCTCGCTCGAGAGCGTGGGGCTTCATTTTGCTCACGGTCGCCGCCGTCTGGTCGCTCTGGTTGATGATCACGATGGATCTCGGCGAATTCACCAGCAAACGTCCGATCCTCATCGCCATCGTGCCGGTGGCGTATCTGCTGACGCTCTTTTTCGTGGAGGAATTTCTCGCCGTGCGTGCGCTGGGAATGGTTAGCCTGCTCGTCTCCTGCATCGTGCTCGACGCGGCCTATTTGCACGCCGATCCGCTGCGCCTCCCGCTGGTGGTGCTGGCCTACGTCTGGATCGTTTCCGCGCTTTTCATGGTCGGCAAACCGTATCTGCTGCGCGACGCCATTAACTGGGTGACGGAAAAAACGAGCCGACTCCGACTGGCCTCTGTTGCCGGAATTGTCTTCGGCGTCCTCCTGATCGGGATCGCACTTGCTCGTTTTCGCTAGCGGATCGCGGGCCAATCTTCCTGACTCTGATGAATCTGGAAGCCTTCCGCAGCCATTGCCTGTCACTGCCGGGCGCGGAGGAGACGATGCCCTTTGGCCCCGAGGTCGTGGTGTATAAAGTGGGCGCGAAAATGTTCGCGCTCTCCTCATTTCTGGAGATTCCCGACCGGCCCGAGTCGTTCCACGTAAATCTGAAATGCGACCCCGAGCGCGCTGTGGAATTGCGCGACCGTTATGAGGACATTACGCCCGGCTACCACATGAACAAGCGCCACTGGAACACGCTCGATCTCGCCGGCCATTTGTCCCCGACATTCGTCCGCGAGCTGATCGACCACTCCTATCAACTTGTCGTCGCTTCGCTGCCGCGAAAGGCGCGGGCGGAGTTGCAGTAAAGTTCTACCGAATCGCGGCCCAGACGCGGTGGACGTCGTCGTGGTCGTCGAGCGCGTGGAGAAATTCGCCAACATCTTCCTTTTGCTCGTCGGTGAGCGTGGGAAATTGCTTCGCTGTGTAGCCGACTTCGCTCGTGACCACGGTCCAGCCGTTGTCTTTCAGCCATTTCGTAACGGCGGCTGTCTCGGTGCGATCGGAAATGAATCGAGATCCAGTCGTATCTGCTGGGATGTCGTCATTCTGCTCATGCGAAAGCGGCTCAAAATCGTTGGCGCCCGCCTCGATGGCGGCAGCTTCGAGGTCCACATCGGAGTTGGATTGGTAGGCCTCGACGAGGCCGACGTGATCGAAAAGAAATTTATTGCTGCCCGGCACGCCGAGCTGGCCGCGTTTGAAGAGCAGGCGAACTTCGGGCGCGGTGCGGTTGCTGTTGTCGGTCATGACTTCGACAATCACCGGCACTTTGTGCGGCGCATAACCTTCAAAAGCGATGTGATCGAGCGTGAGTTTTTCGCCGCCGATGCCTGCGCCTTTTTTGATCGCGCGCTCAATGACGTCGCGCATGACAGATGCCCGGCGGGCTTTTTCCACGGCGGTGAAGAGACGCGCGTTTCCATCGGGATCCGGCCCGCCGAGCTTGGCGGCGACCATGATTTCCTTAACCAGTTTCCCGACAACCTGACCCTTCTTCTGGTTGACGACTTCACGTTTTGCTTGCAGCCATTGGCGACCCATAGTCTGGCCATTTGTATCGGTTTCTCGTTTTGTCGCAACGCCTTTCTCCCTTGGCGGGCGTTTTCATTTCGCTTTAACTCGGCTCATGTCCTCCTACTCGATCTATTTCGCGGGCGAGCTTTTCAGCGCCAAACACCTCTACGGAAATGTCCTCCTCGCCGAGGCGATCTACGAGATTTCCGCAGGGAAATTTGTCTCCGTCGTGCCGCAAAATCTCGAGCAGCGCGAGACGACCGCGCACTCGATCCGCGATCAGGACATTCGCACCTGCCTGAGCTGCGACGTGGGGCTGTTTCACTACGACGGACCCGAACTCGACTCGGGGACGGTGGTGGAGTTTCTCTTCGCGAAGTTTGCTGATATTCCGTCGGTGTTGCTGCGCACCGATTTTCGCAAAGGCGGCGATCAAAGTGGAAACCAAGGCGGCGACCCGTGGAATCTGATGACGAGTTTCTTTCCGAGAACGGAGGTCATCACGCTCGATGCGATGTCCATTTACAAGGAGGCGTTTGCCGAAAACCAAGCCTCGGCGCATGAGTTGCTCGAGAGCAAGGCCGGCACATCGGCCTGCGACGCGATGACTCGCGTGATCGCCCAGCGCGTGATTCCGGCGCTGGAGCGGGTGATCGCGATGCCTCCGATTCTGGCGAAGGAAAAGGCGGCGGCAGTTTACGAATGGCTCGCGGTGATGCCCGGGTTTCAGTCTGATCCGCAGGCGAATGCGAAGTTTGTCATGGAGCAGTTGCAGAACAAACTGGGCCGCGAGCTGCTCTAGAAAACGCTGATCCGAGTCAGGCTCGAATCATTTTCTGAACATCTCGCGAGCGCCCCTGTCTGAGATTGCGGTGAACTTTTCCGCCCGCTCACGCACTTTCAGAAACGCCTAAATTCTTGTGACTGCCTCTGTATTCTCTGGAAATATCTCGCTCGTCCGGCCAATCTCCGCTCCTGTTCCTGAACGAACGGAACGCATGGACCCGACCCCAACTCCCACCCTGACAGAGGACGCGCAGCTCGTCGCCCGCACCCAGGCCGGGGACGCGACGGCTTTCGACGATTTGGTCCGAAAATACACCCAGCGCCTCTACGGGTTGGTCTATAACATGACCTCCAATCACGAGGACACGAACGATCTCTTACAGGATATTTTTGCCAAGGCATACCGCGCCATCGGCGGTTTTCAGGGCAAATCGAGCTTCTACACCTGGGTGCATTCCATCGGGGTGAACATGACGATTAATTTCCTGAAAAAGCGCGGTCGCCGGTTCCACATGAGCCTCGACGACATCGATTCGGGCATCCAGAACGACAAGGAATTTCTCGAACTCACGGCGAGTTCCAACCCCGTGCGCGACAACGACTTAATGGAGCTCCAGCAAAGATTGAACATGGCCATGCAGAAGCTGTCGAATGAACACAGAGCTGTCGTGACCATGTTCGATATTCAGGGAATGCCCCATGCTGAGATCAGCAAGATTCTGAATGTCTCCGAGGGCACGGTCCGCTCCCGGCTTTTCTACGCGCATCGCCAGTTGCAAAACTATCTCGAGGAATTCCGCAAAAACTAACTTTCAAAATTATGGACGACGAATTTAAGGATCTGCAAACCCTCCTCCGGCTCAAAAAATACGAGCAGCCTCCACAGGGCTTTGAGAGTTATGGCGAACGTTTCCTGAAGGAGTTTCATCGCCGCCAACGTTGGGAGGAGTCGCAAAAAACCGGTCTTGCCACACTCTGGGCGTCGGTCACCGGGTTCCTTGAGGAATTCACCGTTCCGCGCTATGCCTATGCGGCGGCACTGGCCGTTTTCGGAGCGGTCGCGCTGGGCATCAATGGCTTGCAGCCGGTCAATTCGGGAAACCAAGTCGTCGCAGCGGCTTCCATTTCACCACGAGTGGTTTCCGAGTCACACCGCGCTTTTGCGCTGAATTCGCCGCTCGATCTTTCCGAATTGGAAGTGCAGTCGCAAATGAACGCAGGCACTCGCGCCGCCAATGCCGACACTCAGCCACGCTACATTCTCGACAGCCGCCCGGCCAGTTACGACGCTTCCTTTAGCTTCTAGACGTCCCTCGTCTCCAGGCGTTTTCAGATGTTTCCCCGCTTCCTACCCGCAGTTTCCATCGCTCTCTTAGTCGGATGGAATGCCCCGCAACTGCTGGCGGAGGAAAATGTCCTGTCCTCCATGACGGAGGCTGTGCAGACCGTTTTTCAAAATACCAAATCCGCCGTTGTGAAAATCCGCGCCAGCGACAAGCACGGTCGCTGCGTGGGCAGTGGATTTTTCATTGATCCCAACGGCACGATTTACACGACCTACGCTGTGGCTGGAGAGGCTGAAAACATCGTCGTGGAATCTGGCGACCACCAATACAATGCGACTCGTCTCGTGGCCGACGCGCGGAGTGGGATCGTGCTCCTAAAAGTGGACGCGAGCACGCCATTTTTGCCGATTGGAAAATCTGCCGATCTCACCATTGCCTCACCCGTGGTCACTGTCGGCTACCCGATGGATCTCCCGATCACGCCGATGCTGGGCTTCATCGGCGGCTTCGATCTGCAATATCTCCATCGCTATTTCACCACCACTCACATCCGCGCCAACGTCTCCGTCCAGCGCGGCGAAAGTGGCGCCCCGCTCATCAATACCCAGGGCGAGGTTGTCGGCATTCTCATCAGCGGACTCGACGGCGGTGCCGCTTGTTATGCGCTGCCCATCGAGGCGGCGGAAAAAATTCGCAGCGACTACGTTCGTTATGGCGAGGTGCGCCACGGCTGGATCGGAATCACGGTGGCACCCAGCGAGGTCGCGCATGAAGGCTCGCTCGCTGTGATCGACAACCTCGGCGAAGACACGCCCGCGGCTCATTCTGGAATCAAAAAAGGAGACACGCTCGTTCGCATCGGACACGTGGTTGTCAAGCGGCCCGAGGACGTTCTCAACGGCTCGTTTTTCCTCACCGCCGGAGAAAATACTCCCGTGGAAGTGGTCCGCGACGGCCAGCATTTGAGTTTCAATGTGCCCGCCGTGGAGCATCCCTTCAGCGATAAATCGCGCGCCGCCGGTGCGCTGACGAAGTCCGACTTGGGCGGAACTCTCAGCCTCACTTCCGGGCGCTAGATTTCCATGAGCGATCCGAAGTCCGGATCGAAGAGTCGTTTGTAAGTCCGAATGGCGAACCCATCGGTCATGCCCGCGAGATAATCGCACATCAGGCGGACGCGTTTTGGAGGCTGAGCTTCTTCTAACAATGCCTTCTCCACCGCCGCCGGGAACAGGGAAAAATCCACCGACTTCGGTTCCACTGCAAAAGCTAGAAACGCCTCGAAGACGCGCTCGATAATGCGGTCGCCCTTGTGCTCCAACTGGCGCAACTGCGGACTCCAGAAAACTAGTTCCCGCGCCACTTGTTTGTAAAATTCCGCCTCCTCTCGCACTGTCGCATCCACGACCAAGCGAAAGGCGTGGCGGTTGGTGAGATCGCTTAAAAAGCCATCGGATTTCACCAGATGAACCGAATGAATATACTCGCCCACTTTTTTGCCGAAGATCGGCTCGGGACGGCGCGACTTGATGACGCCTAGTAAAATCTCCAGCGCATTCGCCTCGATAAGACTCAAACTCCGCTGCTTGGCCCAGGCCTCGACCATTTCCAGCCGGAGAAATCCGCCGTTGATGCAATCGACCAAATCATTCAGCGAATACGCGGTGTCGTCGGCCCAATCCATGATCTGGCATTCGATGCTGCGGAGGCCGTTGCGCACCTTGCCCGGCTTCAACTCATCCGGCCACGACTGCCCGCCGACGACCCAGGTGAGCAACTCCGCGTCGTCATCGTAGAGGTAGTGGTTTCTTGCGCCGCCCGCCTCGGAAAAGAGTGTCTTGTATTTCAGAATGCCATCGACAAAAGCTCGAGTCGGATTCAACCCGCGCCGACCCGAGTCGCCGCTGTAAATCGTCCGCGCAATCATCCGCAGACTTTGCGCATTTCCCTCAAACCCGCCGAAACCGCTCGACATCAGGCGGTGCAACGTCCGCTCCCCCGCGTGGCCAAAGGGCGGATGCCCCAGATCGTGCGCCAGACAGCCGGCCTCCACGAGATCGGGATCGATGAAAAAATCGTCGCTCAGCGGCTCGCCTTTTCGTTTCAAAAACTGACAGATCGAACGCCCAATCTGCGCCACCTCGATGGAGTGCGTCAGCCGGGTTCGATAGAAATCGTACTCGCCTGAAAGGAACACTTGAGTCTTCGCCTGGAGCCGTCGAAAAGCCGCCGTATAGATCACGCGATCCCGCTCCACCTCGAACGGACTTCGATAGGAATCTTCCAGTCCCGGCCCGCTAATTAGCTCGGTGTCGAAGGCCGAATAAAACGTGTTCACGAGCCGCAGCATAGCTCAGGCGGATTTCGCCAGAAGCAAAAAAGTTTGCCCCCATCCAGACGAACGAGTTGAATCCAAATGTGGAACTTCAAACCCTCGCCGCCCTCAAATCCTCCGCCGACGCGCAGCCGGTGCAAGGCCTTGTGCATGTGCAACTCGAGTCGGTTTGCAACAAGCTCACCCGCGACGGAAAACCATTTTTAGAAATGCAATTTCTCGACGCCACCGCGTCCATCACGCTGCGGGTGTGGAGCGATCATCCCGAGTATGCCAGCTACTCGATGTTAGAAGCCGCGGAGTTTCATGAGCTTGCGGGCGAGTTCTATCGCAATGGCAGTTTCGGAGTCGATGTTAGGAAATACTACTTGCGCCCGCTGGATGACGCCGAGCGCGATGCCCTGCTGGCCGGTCCGGCGGAACTTCAGGAGAAACAAGGCGCGGACTATGCGGAGATTTTGCGATTGATAGAAACCATCACCGATCCCCGTCTGCTAACCATTTGCCAAACTTTTATTGCCGATCTAGGGCCGCGCTTTTGCCGGAGTGCCGGGGCACGTTTTGTGCATCACGCGCGACGCGGCGGACTCGTCGAGCACACAGCGCAAATGATGCGGACCGCCGATGTGGTCCAAACAATTTATCCCTATCTCAACCGCGACCTTTTGTTAGCTGGGACACTGCTGCACGACATCGGCAAGCTCTGGGAAAATCATGTGCCCGAGAACGGCTTCGGCATCAGCCTGGACGAACGCGGCGAATTGTTAGGTCACATCACGATCGGAGCCGAGCTGGTCAATTCTCTGTGGCGCAAAATGCAGCTGCAACTGGAGGAATGGACAATGTTAGAACCGGCCAGCGAGCAGGTGCGCCTGCATCTATTGCACCTCGTGGCGTCGCATCACGGTTCGCACGAATTTGGCTCGCCTGTCGTTCCGAAAACACCGGAGGCGATCGCGTTGAACATGATCGATAACCTCGACGCCAAGCTGGAAATTTTCTCGCAGGGTTACAAGACGCTGCCGCTGCTAACACCGCACATTCACGACAAGGTGCGTCCGCTGAATCATCACCTGATTCGCCCGCTACCTAGCCATGTCCCGCCAGTTGCGGCGGAGGAAGACCAGGTTCCCGCATCTGACGAAGAGTAAACGCACCGCTGCGCTTCGCCAGGCGACTTCCATTCGTATCCAGAACGAGTGGAGTATGATAAAAATCAGGCGGTGTTAGCCCTAGCGCGCGATAGACGAGCAACTGGCGAAAGGTCGATCTAACCAAGTCTTCACCGCGCACCACTTCGGTGATCTGCATCGCGGCGTCGTCCACCACGACTGCTAGCTCGTAAGCCGGAACGCCGTCTTTTCTCCAGACGAGAAAATCGCCGAAGTCGCGACCAGCCGCGGCGGTTTGTAAACCGAGTCGTCCGTCGCGAAAGCCGATTTCCTCGCCATCAGGAACACGGAAGCGCCAGTTGCATGGCTCGTCGATGTTAGTCAGCGTCCGATGCCTGCAAGTGCCGGGATAAATCGGCTCCTCCTCATGCGGTGCGCCCGCTGCGGTGAGCACGTCCTTGCGCGAGCAAAAGCATGGATAGATCGCGCCAGCTTCTAACAAAGCTTTCCACGCGCCTGAGTAGTCACGCCGGCTCTGGTAAATGGGTGCGCCATCCCATTGCAACCCGCACCAGCGCAAATCTTCTAACATCGCCGCGACATACTCCGGCTTGCAACGAGTTTGATCCAAATCTTCCACGCGCAAAAGCAGTTCACCTTTCTGCTCGCGTGCTCGTTGTTGCGCTACTAGAAACGTCCTCGCGTGCCCTAGATGCAAGTAACCCGTGGGCGAGGGGGCCAGCCGTCCGCGATAGTTAGCAGCTATATTATGAGCGGCGGGCGCGGAGTTCATCCGTCATTCACAAAACGTCCGCCGGGCCCGGGAATGTAAAGTTGCAGAAAGCCTTTGTCGGCCATCTCGCGGAAATGTTTGTCCTGCGCATAGACGCGGTAGCCGCGCCTCGAGGCGATGCCCGCGATCATGGCGTCCACCCACGGCACGGTGATTCCCGCCGCTCGGAGACGTTGATAAAATTGCGCCGTTTGCTCCCAAAGCCGTTCCGATTCCGGGATGTAAGGAATGAGATCGAACAGCTCCAGGATGCGGTCCTCCTCGCTTTTCCGGGCGCCGCCGAGCACTTCCATTTTCACTGGGCCGCAAAGGACAGCAGCAAATTCCGAAGCGAGATTTTCCACCGCCAGACTCACTGCCATGTCGCCGTGGGACCGGAAAAGCTCAATCCAAACCGATGAATCCACGAGAATCATCGGAATGGATCAAGCTTTCGGGAATTTCTTCGCGACCTCACGATAACTCACCGGCCGCCGCAGCGGAATAGGGTCGGCGGTCTCCTCCAGCTCGTCGTTGGTCTGGCCATAATTCAGGGGATCCTCCCGGAGGGCACGAATCATCGCGACGGCTTTCTGACGTTTCGTAAACATCTCGGCGGCCTTTGCGATGGCGGCGCTCATTTTCCGTTCACCGGTCATTGCCATGATCTCTTCGACGACTTTGTCATCCATTTCGACGCTGATTCTCATGCCGTAGTTTCCCGCACTTTGCAGCAGACGCAACTGAAAATGATGTAATCCTAGGCTCATTTCAAAATTACAGCCGCAGCCGCTAGTATGTAACAGCGAATTTTTAATTCCAAAAGGCAACGTCCCGGTTCATCGTGGCTCCATGGAATATTTTAACGACTGCACCGTCCTCATCACTGGTGCATCCTCGGGCATCGGTCGTGAATTTGCCCTGCAACTCGCGCCATTTGCCTCGAATATCATCATCGCCGCACGCCGCATCGACCGGCTGGAGGCGCTCAAATCGGAAATCGCCGAGTTGCATCCAGAGACAAATGTTTTCACCTACGGAATCGATCTCGCCAATGGAGCCGATGCAGACACTTTCCTGGCCTGGCTCGATGACAGTGGATTGAAAGTGGATTTACTCATCAACAACGCCGGCCTCGGGGATCACGGACCTTTCGCCGATTCGAATTGGACTCGCATCGAGCAGATGCTGGCCGTGAACATTTCCACACTCACCAAGCTCACCCACGCGCTCCTGCCGCAAATGCTGCGGAGTGGCGAAGGCGCGATCTTGAACGTGAGTTCCGTGGCGAGCCTCATGCCAGTGCCGCACCTGAATGTCTATGCCGCGACGAAGGCATATGTGACTAGTTTTTCCGAGGGTTTGCGGGCAGAATTGCGCGGGACTAACATCAGCGTGACGGCGCTTTGTCCGGGGCCGGTGCCCACCGAGTTTGGCAAGCAGGCGACGCGGCTTGGGGAGAATGAAAAATTTGACATGAGCACACCCGGTTTTCTCTCCGTGGATGCGGCCACAGTGGCGCGCGCGGGGTTAAAGGCAGTGGCTGCGGATCGGGCTCGCGTGGTGCCCGGTGTCGTCATGTGTGTCGCGGCGCTTTTACTAACCATCATCCCGATCTTTCTCATCCGCCCATTTCTGAGTTTGAGCGGATTGAAGCAACGCAAATAAACCAATGAACTACCTGTCTCTCGCTACGATCTTTTACTTTATTTTCGCCACGCTGACGCAGGTTGGCGGCGTCATAGGTTTCATCAAGGCGAAGAGCCGCGCCTCGCTCATCGCGGGTCTGATTTCCGGCGCGCTGCTGGACTTGGCAGGCATCATGTTAGTCGTTCGACCGGAGCGTCCGCAGATTGGACTGGGACTCGGATTGGTGGTCACGCTTTTATTGTTAGGAAGATTCGCTCCGGCGTTCTTTCGGACCAAGAAATTCATGCCTGCGGGAATGATTTTCTTCCTAGGTTTGATTAGCCTTGCGCTGACGATTGCGGCGTTTATCTAACATCCGCTCCGGCATGAAGTTTTTTCGGCGAGTTCTAGGGCTGAGTTTGATTGTTCTCGGACTGGTGGCTTGTCCTCGGCAGCCGGAACATTCGACTGCAACTCCGACCCCGGTGGTGCCTGCGGAAACGCCAGAGCCGAGTCCGACTCCCATCACGACAACCACGCCAGTTCCGGCACCGACGGCCTTGCCCGAGATGTTTGTTCCGCGCCGTTCCTACGATACTTCGCGGCTTTTCAATGGACTAAAAATCTACAGCCACCTGCAGAGTCTTCCCGGTGGAATCGCCCCGGTGGAACGCACGCTGGATGAAAGTTTCTCCGTGGACATTTCACTGAAAGTCAAAGTGCCGTCGGCGATGGCGACGGTGGAGGATTTTACCGTGGCAAATCCTAACATCCTGAAGGCGCTCCCGATGTTAGGAGACTTGCTCGTGAGCAGCCGCGTCTCGCCCTACTATCACGGCTTGTATGCGTTGAAAGTGAAGTCGCTTCAGCAGGATTTGCGAAACTTGAACGAGATTCTTTCGCGACACAATTTCTACGATTGCGGGACGGTGCTGGAACTAACGAATCCTAACACGAAACGCCGCGCACTTCTGCTCCAGGCCGACATGGATGTGGTGGCCGACGGATCAGACTCCGATCGCTTTCTGGAAGTGGACGGAACGAGCATGCACTACCAGCCGTTCACAAGTTATCGCTGGCCGAAACTAACCAAAACGCCCAGTCAGTTTCTGGCGGGTCGCGAGGCGAGCATTTCCGCTGCGCAGACAGAACTGCAAAACCCCGGAGTGGCAGCGGAACGTGCCCGGACTTTGCGCAACTCCATTGCGACTAACAAACTGGAAGCCGCCGACTTGCAGACGTTTAGTTTTCTTATTTCCAAGGCTGATCCATTTATCGTTTTGCCGGGCTTCATGCTGCGCGACAAATCGCTGCCGTTCAACCCGCGCATCGGCGATTATGCGGCGGTCATTTACGGATCAAAAATCTATCCCGCGATCTTCGGTGATGTGGGGCCTTCCGTGAAAGTCGGCGAGGCTTCGCTGCGGCTGGCAACGGCCTTGAATGTGAAGTCCAATGCGGCAAACCGACCGACTAACAATCTCGATGTTAGCTATCTGATTTTTCCGCAGACGGCCGATGCTACACCAGCTCCGCCCGACTACGAAAAATGGCGGACGCGCTGCGTGGATTTGCTCGCCGAACTGGGTGCGACTAACATCCCGGTCGAGCACTGGGAAAACATCCTCCCGCCGATGCCGACTCCGACGCCAAGCCCGACGCCATCGCCTGATCCGGCGGTCGCGATTCCGACGCCGAAAGCGCTGGAAACGCCTTCGCCGACGCCTTGATCTAACGGCGTGACAATTTTCCCCGAATCGCGATAACTTGCGGCCATGACTGCTCCCGCTGCCCGTTCGTTTACGCCACCGATTGTTGATGAGATTGCCGCTGGCTCGGCACAGGATGCGGTAGCCCGACTCGCCACGTTTCGTCCGGAGGAGGCCGCCGGACTTTTGGCTCGTGCGCATGTGCTGCGGCGCAATGAAGTTTTTGCCCTGCTGCCGCCCAGCCAGCTCGATTCGATCATCGCTGCGGCACCTCCCGAGACGGCGGCGCAATGGCGCGCTTGGAAACAATATCCCGAGGACACGATTGGGCGTCTCATGGAGCCGCCGGTGGCTGTTTTCAGCCCGGAAGTGACTGTCTCTCAGGCGGTGGAAGAACTCCGCGAGCTGACCAAAAAAGCCTTCATCACCTACGGCTTCACGGCCGACGAAAAGGGCCGGCTCCTCGGTGTGATCGTCATGCGCGAACTCCTCCTCGCCCGGCCCGAGCAGACGCTCGCCGAAATCACTCTAGCGAATCCATTTTACCTGACGCCGGACCTTTCGATTACCGACGCCATGAAAACCGTCCTCAACCGCCATTATCCGGTCTATCCGATTTGCGCGACAGACGGGACTTTCATTGGACTCGTGCG
Organism: Chthoniobacterales bacterium; assembly: GCA_039930045.1. NCBI lineage: Bacteria > Pseudomonadati > Verrucomicrobiota > Spartobacteria > Chthoniobacterales > Chthoniobacterales bacterium. Next base: position 138,427 of record JBDSQB010000014.1, read on the forward strand.
TGGCTCGACCTTGTTTGAGGCGCAGGCTGTGGAGTTGTCTGCCCAGGCCGGAACGATGGTCGGTGTCGTGAAAGAGGAACGCCTCGCCACAAGCTGGCAGCAGAGCCTGAAATTTCGTCATCCGTGGCTGCAATTGAACCTGCTCACGGCCTTCATCGCGGCGGCGGTCGTCGGGATGTTTGAGGGAACGCTGGAAAAAATCGTCCTGCTCGCAGTGTTTTTGCCCGTCATGGCCGGCCAGTCGGGCAACACCGGCTGCCAGGCGCTGGCCGTGGCGTTGCGCGGGATGACTTTGGGCGAATTGCAGACGGGAAAAGAGAAACGCGCCATGATGAAAGAGGCCGTGCTCGGCTTTTGCAACGGCGCTCTGGTCGGCGTGACGGCAGGCATCGGCATGTATGTTTACGCGACGATGCAACACTCGGCGCACGCGCTCAAACTCGGCATCATCGTCTTCGTGGCGATGATCGGGAGCTGCCTCGTCAGCGGCGTTTCCGGGGTGCTGGTGCCGGTGACTTTGAAGAAACTCGGGGCCGATCCAGCGACGGCGTCCAGCATTTTTCTCACCACGGCCACCGACGTTGTGAGCATGGGACTTTTCCTCGGACTGGCGACGATTTTTCTCTAGGGAAAACTGGGGTGAAAACCTCATTCGAGTTTGACTCCACCCAGGGCATCCGCTAGCCATTAGGCCGTCATGTTTCGCCTCGTCGCCTCCCTGGGTTTCGCCCTCTCTGCCATCTGCGCTTTTGCTCAGGAACCAGCCACCATCACCGTGCAAAAAGGCGCGCTGCTCAACGCCCACATCAGCGGCATCAGCGGCGGCGACGGTGCCAAGGCCACCAGCGTTTTGTCCAACGACCTCACCCTTTCCAACGCCTTCGCCATCGGCGCTGAGTCGAGTGCGAACTTTATCATCAGCGGCACAAGCTCTGGCGGCCAGCTTCAGGGCCGGGTCGTGGATCGCTCTGGTGGCACGGTTTTGGAGAAATCCTACAGCGGCGACACGCGTTCGGCGGGGCATCAATTTGCTGACGACATCGTGGAAACCGTCACCGGCAACCCCGGCATCGCCACGACCAAGCTCGCTTTCGTCGCCAACGCCTCCGGCAAAAAAGAAATCTACCTTTCCGACTACGACGGAGCCAACGCCCGCCAGCTTACGCACGATGGCGGCATCAGCGTCAGCCCGTCGCTTTCGCCCAATGGACGCGAGCTTCTCTACACCGGCTACCAGAGCGGCTACGCGGATATTTACAAAATCGACCTCGGCAGCGGCGCACGCAATCGAGTCGTGAAATCGCCTGGCACCAACTCCGGCGCGTCGTTTTCCCCGAGCGGCGGCTCCTTCGCGGCAACCCTCAGCAAGGACGGCAACCCCGAGCTCTACGTCATCGGCATCGGCGGCGGTGGTGGGCGGCGGCTGACTCACACGAAAAACTCCGAGTCCTCCCCGTCGTTTTCGCCGGATGGCGACGAGATCGTTTATTCCTCCGATGAGGGCGGCCAGCCGCAGCTCTACCGCATTTCTGCCAGCGGTGGGAGCGGTTCGCGCCTCGGCACCGGCTACGGCTACTGCACCGAGCCGAGCTGGTCGCCAGATGGAAAAAAAATCGCCTTCAACATGCGCAACAACGGCAACTTCGCCGTCGCCATTTACAACGTCGGCTCCGGCAGCACCAAAGTCGTGACCAGCGGTGACGACGCCGAGGACCCGACCTGGGCCCGCGACTCGCGTCATCTCTTTTTCGCGCAAGACCACGGCGTTTATCTCCTTGACGTTCAGACCGGAAAACAAGTTAAAGTCGTCTCTGGTTTGGGCAAAATCTCCGAACCATCCGCCTCCCGCTAATCCCGCTCATTCCTATGCAACTCCGCTCTAAAACCCTCTCATTTCTCTGTGTCGCCGCCCTCGCCCTCTCTGTTGGCGGTTGTAAAAAGGGCAACAAAAAAGGCGACCAATACGCTGGCGTCGATGGCGATTACGTCAACGGCACGCCGCTCCCAGATCGTCCCGGCGACGGCGTCTCCTTCACCAGTGCCAACGTGGACAAAACGCAGTTCCGGCCCATCTATTTCGGGTTTGATAGCGTGGACATCTCCGGCAGCGAAAGCGGCAAGCTCGACAGCGTTGCCAGTTTCCTGAAGTCGGGTTCGAGCACGATCATTCTCGCGGGCTTCACCGACGAGCGCGGCACGGAGGAATACAACCGCGCCCTCGGCGAGCGCCGCGCGCAGGCCGTTCGCAACTACCTTATTTCCGCAGGGGCCGACGGCGGCAAGATCCAGACCGTGAGCTTCGGCGAGGAAATGCCCGCCGATTCCGGTTCTGGCGAAGAGGCTTGGGCCAAAAACCGCCGCACGGAAATCGGAGTGGTCAAATAACGTTTTTCTGCTAATATCCCGAAATCCAATCCACAAAGATTTATGGCAAAATTTCTCATCACCGAAGACAAGAAAGGCGAATACCGCTGGAAACTCATTTCCGGAAATGGTCAGATCATCGCGATTTCGGGCGAGGGATACAAAGCCAAGGATAGCTGCGTCAGTGGCATCGAAGCCATCAAGAAGGACGCAGGCATGGCCAAAGTCTTCCAAGTTATTGAAGAATAAAGTCAGCCACCCGGGTTCCATTGGAATCCAACCCATCGGAGACCGCTTCTTGTCTTCAAGAACCGTCTCCACACTATGAGTTTTTCAGATCTGGGCCTTTCCGAGGCCGTCGTCCACGGCGTTCAATCCATGGGGTATGTCGATCCGACTCCCATCCAACTGCGTGCCATTCCCGTTGTTCTGCAAGGCCGCGACCTCATCGGGTCCGCCCAGACTGGCACTGGCAAAACCGCCGCGTTTGCCCTGCCCATTTTAACCAAACTCGCCTCACACCAGCGGGCGCCGCGTTGCCTCGTGCTGGAGCCGACTCGCGAGCTTGCGCTTCAAGTCGAGACCGCGTTTCGCGATTACGCCCGCTTCTCCGAACTGCGTGTGACCTCCATCTACGGCGGCGTCGGTTACGGCAAACAACGCGAGGACCTCACCGCTGGCGTCGATACGCTCATCGCCACCCCCGGACGCCTGCTCGATCACATCCAGCAGGGCAGCATCGACCTTTCCAGCATCGAGATTCTCGTCCTCGACGAGGTCGATCGGATGCTCGACATGGGCTTCCTGCCCGACGTGCGGAAAATCATCGAGCACTGTCCGAAACAGCGACAGACATTGTTCTTTTCCGCCACCCTGCCGCCCGAGATCGAGCGCCTCACCACTTGGGTGCTGAAAGACCCCGAAGTCATCGAAATCGGCGTCCGCCAGTCTGTAGCCGACACCATTTCGCATGCGTTTTATCCCGTCGCATCGGATCAAAAATACGACCTACTCTCCGCGCTCCTCGCCAAGACGAACTACGACAGCGTCCTCATTTTTTCGCGCACCAAACACGGCGCTGATTCGATTGCAAGTCGATTGAAAGCCGAGAAACATTCCGTCGCGGTGCTCCATGCGAATCGCACTCAAAACGAACGCATTGAGGCGCTTGAGGGTTTCAAATCCGGCAAATACGAAGTCATGGTCGCCACCGACATCGCCGCGCGCGGCATCGACATCGCAGGCGTCAGCCACGTGGTGAACTACGACATTCCGCAACACCCCGAGGACTACGTGCACCGCATCGGACGCACCGGCCGCGCCGAGCGGGTGGGCGACGCGTTCACTTTGGTTTGCGCTGAGGAAGTCAGCGCCATGCAAGACATCGAGCGGTTCATTGGCAAGAAAGTCGCCCGACTCAAGCTCGAGGGTTTTCCCTACCTTTACACCGCGCTTTTCGACGAAGCTCGCAACAGCAGCCGCACCGCCGTCAAAGGCGTGCGCACAGGCAAAGGCATGTCCTTCGGACGCCACGGCAAACGTTAAAAACCGCAGCGCGGTTCGGGACATGAGGCGTTTACGCGGTCCGGGAAAGGCGCAAATACCTGCCGAAGTGGTTGGAACGTCTGCCGAAGTGGCCGGAACGTCTGCCGAAGCCCTTGGAATGCCTGCCGAAGGGTCCGTTTTTTCTGTCTACGCGGTTGGTGGCTGGCAAATCGGGCACCAGCGGGTGGTGCGGCCGCCGACGGTGGCGGTCGAGAGCGGCGTGCCGTGTTTTGGGCAGATGCCTTTAGCGGTCCAGCGTTGGTGAAACAGCCAGTCGGCAGGCGGGTCGCCGGGTTCGTTGCCTTCGGCGTCGCCGATGGTTTTGAGGGAGACTTTGATGACTTGCCGGATCTCGCGGTGCAACTTTTCAATCGAGTTAGAGTCGAGTCCACCGGAGCGGCGGTCGGGCGGCAAACCGGCGCGCCAGAGAATTTCGTCGGCCATCCAATTGCCGATGCCGGGGAAAAATTCCTGCATCAGGAGCACGGCCTTGAGCGGAGCCTTGCCGCGACGCTCCAAGATTTTGCCCAGCTTGATAACACTGAAACTCCGATGAGAAAGTTCCTCGGGCAGCTCGCTCCACCACTGGGGATCGGCGGTGCCCGGAGAAAAACGGACGCGTCCGAAGAGTCGGAAGTCGCGGAAAACCAGCGCACGTTTCTTCTGGTAGAGCACGAGGTGATCGTGCTTTTCCGGGGTGAAATCGGACTCTGCTGAAAAAAGTTCGCCCGTCATTCCGAGGTGAATTCCCAGCGTCGCGGTGGAGAAACGAAACAACATTTGCTTCGCACTCCGCTCGGAACTGAGCAGCGTCGCGCCAGTCAGCGCGTCTTTGATTTCAGTCTCAGTCGAACCTCGAAAAATGCGTTTCGCGCCGTGCAGATGGACGCGGAGGATTTTGTCGCCGATGCCGGGCGACCAGCGTTTGCGAAACCATTCGACTTCAGCGAGTTCGGGCATCGGCGCGGGATGTTTTGGAGGCGTTGCGTTTTTCGAGGAAGAAATCCTGCAAGAGTGACCGGCATTCATCCTGGCGCACGCCGCTCGTGATCTCGCAACGGTGGTTGAGCTGGGGCATTTGCAGGAGGTTAAGGAGACCGCCCGCCGCACCGCCTTTGGCATCGCCGCAGCCGAAAATCACCCGACGGAGTCGGGCGTGAACCAGCGCGCCGGCGCACATCGGGCAGGGTTCTTTCGTCACATAAAGATCGCAGTCGGCCAGCCGCCAATCGTCGAGCACGCTCTCGGCCTGGGTGATCGCCAGCATTTCGGCGTGAGCCGTGGCGTCTTTCAAGGTCTCGACCTGATTCGACGCACGGGCGATGATTTTTCCCTCGCGAACGACCACCGCGCCGATGGGCACTTCGTCGGCCTCGCCCGCCCGATGCGCCTGGCGGAGGGCTTCGCCCATGAAATAGAGGTCGCTCGCGAGGTCGATGATGGGCTCGGGGTCATTCACAGCGGGAAAATAGGACGGACTTTTTCAGATTGCGACTCCAGATCGTGTGCAGTTGAATGGAACTCGCATGAAACCCGTTCTCATCGCCCCGAGCATCTTGGCTTCCAACTTTGGGAAACTGGCCGAGGAAGTGCGCAGCGCGGAGGCGGCCGGAGCCGACTGGTTGCATCTCGATGTGATGGACGGCCATTTCGTGGATAACATTTCGTTTGGACCCGCCTTTGTGCAGGCTGCGCACACGGCGGCGACGGTGCCGGTGGATGTGCATCTGATGATTTCGCGGCCCGATCATTATCTGACTCGATTCACCGGCATCGCGAAAAATATCTCGGTGCATGTTGAGGCGGAGCACGATGTTAGTCAGACGCTCGCTGCGATCCGCAAGGCAGGTTGCACGGCGGGACTGGCAATTAGTCCACCGACGCAGATTGAAATGGTGCGACCATTTTTGGCGGAGATCGATTTGCTCCTCGTGATGACAGTGAATCCCGGCTACGGCGGGCAGCCGTTCATCCCGGAAATGCTGGCCAAAGTGGAGCAACTCGCCGCGTGGCGGGCGGAGTTGGGGTTGGATTTCCACATCGAAGTGGATGGCGGCATCAATGCGAGCACGAGTCGAATGTGCCGCGAGTCGGGTGCGAATGTGATGGTGGCCGGCAGTTCGGTTTTTGGCGCGGCGGACCGCACGGCAGCCGTGGCGGAATTACGCAAACCGTTATGAATTTCCTCGCCGTCACCGGGGATGCATGGAAGCCAGGCAACGGCGTGGCGTCGGTGCTGGCGGGAGTGCTGATTTATCTGCTGGTGCATCTCATCGGGCAGATTCTGAAAAAACGCACTGGAGTGCGGCTCGGCCTGACCTATGAAATCTTTGCCGCCACGCTCGCCATCATCGCCGGGTCGCTGGTTTACGAACCGGGTCATGCGATTTCAGTCGGATTAAAGTCGATTGCACAGCTCACCGGAGCGTTTGTCATCACGGCCATCGTGAACCGCTACTTCTGGGAGATTTATTTCATCCGGAGCGGGAAACCGGCGGCGCCAAAATTTTTCAGCCAGGTCTTCTCCTTGATCGTCATCGTAGCGGCGCTGGTTCTAATCGTCACGGCCAATTTCCAAGAAGGGTCCAATCTTGTAAAAACTGTGCTCACCACAGGCGGCGTCCTCGCGCTGACCATCGGTCTCGCGCTCCAGGATTTGCTGGGGAACATCATAGCCGGGTTTGCGATTCATTTTGGCCAGCCGTTCAAGCTAGGCGACTGGCTCATCCTCGACAACACACACGTCGAAGTCATGGAGATCAACTGGCGCTCGACTCGTTGCCGGACCAACGACGACACCTATCTCGATGTGCCGAACGCGAGCATCACCAAGCAGACGGTGATGAACCTTTATTACCCCGACCGCGTCCACGCGATTCGCGTCTATGTGTCTTTGGAATACGACACGCCGCCGAACCTGGCGAAAGATTGCCTGCTGCGCGCGGCGCTGGGTGCGCAAGGCGTAATGGCGACGCCGAAACCGGTGATTTACCTGAAGGAATTTGCCGACTCGAGCATCAATTATGAGATCAAGGCGTTCATCATGGATCACTCGAAATACCCTGTGATCATGGACGCAATCAGGACAAACATCTGGTATGAATTGAAGCGGAAAAAACTAACGATTCCATTTCCTCAGCGTGTGTTGCAGGTGAATCGTCCGGTGAAGGCGGCACCCGAGAATTTCTCGAATGAAGTGATCGAGGTCTTGAGAAAGCAGGACTCGTTTTCGTTCCTGACTCCGGTGCAACTCCGCCGCCTGACTGAGGGCTGCCAGGCGATATTTTATGGACGGAATGAGAAAATCATCCAGCAAGGCGAGCCGGGCGAATCGATGTTCGTCATTCTTTCCGGGAGTGTGAGCGTGCTGGTGGAATGCGACGCTGTGAGCACTGAAGTCGCGGTGATGAAAGAGGGCGCGTGCTTCGGCGAAATGTCGTTGCTGACCGGGGAAAAACGCAGCGCGACGGTCATTGCCGTGGAGGATTCGCTGGTCGTCGAGCTCTGCAAGGAAAGCATGTCGCGGCTTTTGAAAGAGAACGTCCGCGTCGTGGAAAAGCTCGGAGAACTTCTGGCCAACCGGAAATTAACCAACGAAACCCAACTCGCCGCAACGAAGGGCAAAGGCGGCCGGGTGGCGACCGCGCGCAGCCTGAAGGCGTCGTTCCTGAGTCAGCTCAAGGCGTTTTTTGACCTCTAGGCCAACTCGTCGATCTGCCGAATGCGGTCGATGTGGCGACCTCCCTCAAATGGCGTTGTCAGAAAAATCCGCACAATCTCCAGGGCGAGTTCCAGTGATATCATGCGTTCGCCGAGTGAGAGAACATTGGCGTCGTTGTGTCGGCGGGTGAGCACGGCGCTCTCGGTGTTCCAGCAGAGCCCGCAACGAATGCCCCGCGTGCGATTCGCCGTGATCGCCTCGCCATTTCCCGAGCCGCCAAGCACGATGCCGCGCTCGTAGTCGCCTGCGGCCACTGCCTCAGCGACTGGACGGATGAATTTCGGGTAATCCACTGGCTCGGTCGAAAACGTCCCGAAATTTTTCACCTCGTGCCCGTCCGCCTCCAGCATGGCGATGATCGCCTTCTTGTAGTGAAACCCGGCGTGGTCCGATCCGATGGCGATTTTCATGGGAGTTAAAGGGTAATGGCAGGAACTTCTGATTGCCGATTTTTTCAAGACTGCTACATAACTCCGTAGCAAACAAGCGTTCGTAGCTCAACTGGATAGAGCGCCGCCCTCCGAAGGCGGAGGTTGTGGGTTCGACCCCCGCCGAACGCAGTTTCCGCAAAATTCCCGCTTGCAGGCTGCGGACACGTGTGGCAGTCTTGCGGCCCGTTTGAAAACACGGGTTTATTTCATGGCTTACGCAATCATCAAAACTGGCGGCAAACAATACCGCGTGACTCCCGGGCAATATTTCGACATCGAGAAGTTGGACGTTGCCGTGGGCGAAAAAACCACTTTTTCCGAAGTCCTCTTCCATTCCGATGGAAGCAAGCTGACCTACGGCTCCCCGAGCATCGCCGGCGCGACCGTCGTGGCCGAAATCCTCGACCAGCACAAGGATAAAAAAGTGATTGCCTACAAATACAAACGCCGTAAAGGTTACCACCGCACTGTGGGACATCGCCGGAAATTGACCCGGGTCAAAATCGAATCCATCTCCCTGTAACTCAGCTCATTTTTTTAAAACGTCATGGCACATAAAAAAGGACAAGGCAGCGTTAAGAACGGCCGCGACAGCGTCAGCAAGCGTCTCGGCGTCAAAAAATTTGGCAGTGAATCCGTCGTGGCGGGCAACATCATCCTGCGCCAGCGTGGCACCAAGTTTCATCCCGGCAAAAACGTCGGGTTGGGACGTGATTACACGATTTTTGCGCTCACCGATGGTGTGGTTCGTTTCGACCGCGATGGTCGTCGTGTAAACGTCGATCCAGTGCTGGAAACCGTTTCCTCCAACTAAGAGACAGACAATTCCCTCCCGCAGCAAAACCGCGCTCCAAATCATATGGGGCGCGGTTTTGTATTTTCTGGGGTAATTGCGGTGTTTTCTGGTAGTCAGTAGCGACCGACTTGAAAACGCCATGCTAGAGCAATTTTTTCAGCTCCAGAAAAACGGCACCACCATCCGCCGCGAAGTGATGGCTGGTCTCACGACCTTCGCCGCGATGGCCTACATTCTCGCGGTGAATCCCTCGATTTTGTCCGTCACCGGAATGGATCGGGGCGCACTCATCACCGCGACAGCACTCGCCTCGGCCATCATGACGCTCGCGATGGCGCTGCTCACCAACTACCCGCTGGCTCTCGCCCCGGGCATGGGTCTGAATGCGTTCTTCGCCTTCACCGTCTGCGGAGCGATGAAAATCCCCTGGCAGGCCGCGCTCGGCATGGTCTTCTGGGGCGGAGTTGTGTTTCTCCTGCTCTCGATCACCGGCATTCGCCAAAAACTGGTGGACGCCATTCCGATGGAACTCAAACTCGCCATCACCTGCGGCATCGGGTTGTTCATCGCCTTCATCGGCTTGAGAAATGGCGGCATCATCGTGGGCCATCCGGCAACGCTCGTCGGCTTGGGAAATTTCCATCAGCCCAGTCCATGGCTTGTGCTCGGCGGACTGATTTTCACCGCCGCCTTGGTCGCGAAAAAAGTCCGAGGTGCCGTCGTCTTGGGAATTCTCGCCGTAACTATCGCGTGCCTTTTTGCTGGCATCACGGCGCATCCATCTTCCTTGGTCGCCTGGCCCGCATCGCTCGCGCCGACTTTTCTCAAACTCGACCTCTCGTTTCTCTGGACGCATTCGGCAGTCGCCATTCCCATTGTCCTGAGTTTTCTCTTCGTCGATCTTTTCGACAACATGGGGACTTTGATCGGTGTCTGCAACCGGGCCGGTTTGCTCGATCGGAATGGAAGTCTGCCCAAAATCGGCCGCGCCTTCACCGCCGATGCAAGTGCCGCGATGATCGGTTCCTGCCTCGGGACTTCCACAGTGACGACTTACATCGAGTCCGCCGCCGGCGTCGAGGAAGGCGCGCGCACCGGTTTCTCGAGCGTCATCGTGGCGCTCTGTTTTTTGCTCGCGCTCTTGTTGCATCCGCTCATCGCCATCATTCCAGCCGTAGCCACCGCGCCAGCCTTGATCATCGTGGGAATTTTCATGATGCAAGGCGTCCTCGACATCGATCTGAGGGATTTTAGCAAAGCCGTTCCAGCCGTCATCACCATGATCGCCATGCCGCTGACCTTCAGCATCAGCGAAGGCATCGCGCTCGGCTTCCTCGTTTATGCCGGTCTGAAACTCTGCCTCGGTCGGGCGAGGGAGGTGACTCCGCTGGCGTGGATCTTGGCGGCTTTGTTTCTGGCCCATTTCATTTATCAAGGCGTGGACGCGGCGACATGACTCGCACGGTCGGCTTTCGGGTTGCGCAGGCGGCGAGTTGAACGTTTATTGGCACCCTCGTGAGCATCCAACCGAAAGACATCATTTACCTCGATAATAACGGAACGACCGCCGTCGATCCTGCCGTGGTCGCCGAAATGATGCCTTATCTGACCGATTTTTATGGCAATCCGAGCAGCGCCTACAGCTTCGGCACCCAGGTGAAGGAAGCCATCGAAGTCGCCCGTGCCAAGGTTGCCACGCTGCTCGGCTGCGCTCCGCCGGAAATCATTTTCACCTCCTGCGGCACGGAATCGAACAACGCGGCCATCCAGTCCGCCCTGCTGATCGACCCGGATCGCCAGCACGTCGTCACGAGCGCCGTCGAGCACAGCGCCATCATCAAACACGGCGAAGCGCTGGCCCGTCGCGGCATTGAAGTCACGTGGCTGCCAGTCGATTCCAGCGGGCAAATTGATCTCGACGACTTGAGAAACGCCGTCCGCGACGACACTGCGATTGTGTCCCTCATGTGGGCCAACAACGAAACTGGCGTCCTCTTTCCCATCGAGGAAGCCGCCGCCCTCGCTCGTGCCAAAGGCGCTCTCTTCCATACCGACGCCGTGCAGGCCGTGGGAAAAATCCCCATCAAACTAGCCGACTCGAAGATTAATTTCCTCTCCGTCTCCGGCCACAAACTGCATTGCCCGAAAGGCGTCGGCGTTCTCTATGCCAACCGCAAATCCCGCTTTAACTCGTATCTGATCGGCGGCGGCCAGGAAAACGGCAAACGCGCCGGCACTGAAAACGTCCCCTACATCGTCGCCCTCGGCAAAGCCGCCGAACTCGCCGGAGCCGCCATGGCCGAGGAAAACATCGAGGTTAAAGCCCTGCGCGACCATTTCGAAAACACCCTGCTGGCCACCCTCGACGGCATCGAAGTCAACGGCGACCGCGAAAATCGTCTGCCCAATACGAGTAACATCGCAATCAGCGGAGTCGAATCCGAGGCCCTCCTCATCCTTCTGGACCAGCGCGGCATCTGCTGCTCCGGCGGCTCCGCCTGCACCACCGGCCAGCTTACCCCGTCACACGTCCTCATGGCCATGGGCTTCTCCGTCGATCGCGCCCGCTCCAGTGTCCGCTTCTCCTTTAGCCGCTACAACACCCGCGCCGAAGTCGATCGCGCATTAGAAATCGTCATTGCTGCCATCGAGAAACTGCGTTCTCTAACGGTTGTTCCTGCCTGATGTCGTTGGGTGGGCCAGCGGACGTCAGTTATAGCCCAGCCACCGGCGAGGCTTTCGAGACACGCTCATGAGCCGCGCCCGTATTCTTCAGGTCTTCAGTCGCTACGAGCATTACGGTGGCGAAGAGGCGAGCGTGACCCGGATCGGCGACATCATGCAGCGAGCGTATGATGTGGAGTATTTTCTGGGTTCCACTTCCGATCTCATGCGCCCTGGGGTGCTGAACAAGCTGCAACTGCCGCTGCGAATGCTCTACAACCAGGATGTAAAAAAACGGCTCCTGCATTATCAGAAGGCAGGCCGCTTCGACTACTGGCAGGTTCACAACGTCTTCCCCGGCATGTCGCCGGTGGTCTATTATCTGGCAGAAAACCTGGGCATCCCCGTGGTGCAATACCTCCACAACTACCGATTCTCCTGCTCCAACGGCTTTTTTCTCAATCACGGTCAGCCGTGTCAGCTCTGCATTAAAGGGAATTTTTTCCCCGCCTTTGAGACAGCTTGCTGGCGCAATAACGCGGTTTACAGCGGCGCGATGGGCTTTGTGCTAAGCACCGTCCGCTGGAAAGAATTATTTTCGAAAATCAACCGTTTCATCGCCATCAGTCATCGTCAGAAAGCCCTGCACATCGAGATGGGAGTCCCGGCGGAAAAAATTGATGTCATCTATCATTTTGCCGAGCCGGTCGAAGCTGCAGCCGGTGCCCAGGCAGGCGGTCATGCCTTGTTTATTGGTCGGCTTTCCGCGGAAAAAGGCGGCATGCACTTGCTTCGCGCCTGGCAGAAGATCCAGCACCACGAGCGCAAATTATTCATCGTTGGCGATGGCCCGGAAAAGCAACGGATGGAGGAGTTTTGCCAGCAAAACGCACTGAAAAATGTCGTCTTCACAGGATTTCTCAAAAGTACCGAGCAGCAGGAAATCTGGGACAACGCGGCTTTCACCCTAGTCCCCTCGATCTGGGAAGAGCCATTTGGACTGGTCGTTCTCGAATCATGGGCGCGGAAAATCCCAGTTATTGCTCACCGGATTGGTGCCTTGCCCGAACTTATTTCCGATGAGCAGGATGGGTTGCTCTGTAATCCTAATTCGCCCGAAAGCCTGGCCGCCTGTATGGACACATTTTTCTCCGACCACTGTATGACGCGCGACTGCGGTATGGCGGGCTATCGCAAGCTGCTCTCAGATTTCAATGCGAACAGATGGCTCGACGAGATCAAGGCCACTTACAGTCGGCTTCCATAAGCATGGCCACTCTTGTAACCTGCTCCCTCCCTCCGATGAAAATCCCCGATAATCTTCCCCAGCCGCTCATCTCCGTGCGCATGAGTCTCTTTGCCATCACCGCACTGGTGGTGATCCTGACCGCAGATAATCTGCTGCCCTATGTCACGATCACTCCCCCGCTTTCGCTCCTGATAATCGGATTTCTCGCTCTGAAAGTACGTCCGAAAATTCTCTTCGCTTGGGTGTTGCTCTACTCCAGCGCATCCATCGTCATGATCTATCAAGATCGCATCAACTGGACTCCCAACAGCTACGAAGTCCGTTTCGCCACGCGTTTGCTGGGCATTATTGCTGGTAACAGTGTTGCTCTCGGTCTGAGTATTTACCGGGCACGGCTGGAGGATAGCTACCTGCAAATTTTGAGTATTTTCCAAAAAATACCTTCGCCGTTGATCGTCTCCGACAATATTGGCAATGTCGTCACGGTTAATGAGGAGGCGGTGAGGCTTTGTGAGTTGGATGCGGAAAAGATGGTCGGCGATTCCTACTTCAAATACTTCGGCATTGGGCGATCCAAAGGAGAATCCATCCGAAAATACCTCGAACTGGTGCAAAATCCATCCAATGACACACAGAGGCTGGATATCTGGTTAGATGGGAAAAAAATATACCTGCAAGGTTCCTTGGTAATACTTCCCATCGCATCTCTCGGCGGTGAAAAATGGATTCTAACGACGTTATTCCCCGACGATGGAGTTTCCTCTTTATCCAACCAAAGTGGAACGCCATGAAGATTTTATTCGACCATCACTCGCCATTTTTCCTGGCGCATGGTGGGTTTCAAACCCAGATCGAACAGACGAAGCTGGCTCTGGAACAGATCGGACTCGAAGTCGAATACGTCCGCTGGTGGGATGATGCGCAGCGTGGGGACATCATCCATTATTTTGGTCGGCCAGATGAAGGCTACATCCGGTTTGCGCATCAGAAAGGAATGAAAGTCGTCGTGGCCGAGTTGCATTCTGGCCTCGGCTCGCGCTCGTCCCAAGCTAGGTGGGCCCAGAAGCTACTCAAGCAGACGTGTCAGAGACTCATGCCCGCAGCCTTTCTTTCCAAGCTCGCTTGGGAAGCCTATCGGGACGCGGATGCTTTCATTGCCCTAACGTCTTGGGAAGCTCGGCTCATGCAGGAAATGTTTGGAGCGAACCAAAAGAAAATCCATGTGATCCCGAATGGAGTGGAGGAAATGTTTTTTGAGACGATTTCGGAAGTCGAGAAGAAGAACTATCTTGTCTGCACGGCGACCATTACCCCGCGCAAACAAGTGCTGGAACTCGCCGAGGCGGCCACTGCTGCGGGAACTTCTCTATGGATTATTGGAGAGCCTTATTCTCCCACGGATCCGTACTACCTGAAATTTCTTGGAGTCGTCCAGCAGTCGCAGGGTTTGATTCGATACGAGGGCGGCATTTCAGACCGCACCAAGCTGGCGCGGATTTACCGTGAAGCTACGGGTTTTGTGCTCCTGAGCACGATGGAAAGCTTAAGCCTTTCTGCATTGGAGGCAGCGGCCTGCGGTTGTCCTCTGTTATTAAGCGATCTTCCCTGGGCGCGAAGTGCCTTTGGTGATTCGGCCAGTTATGCTCCCATCTCGGATCCGGTTTCGATCATCAAAAAGCTGAAAGCACTTCTCTCTGGCAAAATCAAGCACGCCCATTGCGCCCCGAAGACCTGGGTTGAAGTCGCGCGTCAACTGGATGCAGTATACCGCTTGTGTTCCCCTCGCTAATCAGTGTTCATGCCGCTTGATATGCCTGACGAGATCGAAAATGTGAACTTGAGAAAAAAGGGAACCGTCCTTGCTCTGTTAGGTTTTGGCTTATGGTTGACCATCATCTTGCTAACGCCTCCGAGGATTCCTAGTGGAGACCTAATTTGCTTCAAGGACCCGGGGATAAATTTTGCTCGTGGCGAAGGACTGGTTGAACGATTGAGTCCGGCGCATCACTCTCTCACTCCTCAGTTTTATTCCAATTATCCACCGCTGGCACCGTATCTCTACGGCTTCTATGTGAAAGTGGCCGGAGTCAGCGCAAAGGCGGATGAGGTTTTTGACTTCCTAACTTCCTCGCTGGCGGGACTGATGTTTTGGTTTTATATCGCTCCCAGGTTCTGTAGCAAACGCGATTCCATTGCCTGTCTGTGTTTGCTGGGACTGCTTCTTCTCCTGCTTCCGATTGGCCCTTTTTGGACTCAGCGGGAGCGTCCCGACTCCCTCAGCTTTGCTGTGATGTTGGGCAGCCTGATGATTTTTCGCGGTCCTCTGAGTGAGAAAAGAATCTTCCTCACCATGCTCGTCGCCGGAGTGAATGGCTTGATCTCGCCTTTTGGCTTCGTGATGAATTGCGGGGTCATTATGGCCATGGTCATGGTTAAGACCTTGCCCAAATACCAGGCGAAAGAAATATCTATCTCGCGTATTCTGCGGCTGGCTGCGGCAGCGGTCGCAGGTGTGGTGATTCCGTTGGTAGGTTTGTTTGTCATTCAGTGGCTGAATGATCCGAGCGCCATTAGTCGTTTCGCCACCAATGCTTCTGGCAAATCCACCAATGGCACAGCCGGTGCCGGATATTTTGCTGCCCTGCTAAAAGGCGACTTTCATCATTATCTCAGCGCCTTCAAACGTTATAACAGCATTCGTTATCAATGGATGATGTGCCATCTGGTCTTTGTCGCTTTGCTGGCGCTCGTCTATTTTCTCCGTCGCCGGAAATCGGGAGCGACAGACCTTCGTTGGCTGTGTGTTTTGGCGATAGCCTGCGCGGCTTTTTTTCCACCGCTCATCTTTCCCTACCAGCCCTGCTACACCTCGTTTACCGCAGCGATCATAGCCATCTTATTCGTAGGCCTTGTTTTTGAGACCGAACGCCGGCTGCCCATTTCAGCTATCACGACCGTGTTAATCGGCACGTTATTCCTAAGCCTGGTGGCCTTGCCATTCACACTGAGAGAATTTGCCATTGGTTACGCGGTGCAGCCGACATCGCTGCGGATCAATCAATTCATCAGTCAGCTTCGCAAAGAGACAGGCGACTCTCCTCTGACTGTCGCCAGCACTGCGGCGTCGTATTTCGATTTCAAACGGACCGGCTTCATAGTAACAGATATGTCGTCAGTGCTGACGGACGAGCATGTCTCGCAGATCGACCTCTTTGCCTTTACTTCCAATGCCACACCATTTCATGCGCCTCCTGACATTCCGGCTTGGATCTACGAAAAGAACTTTGAACTTATCCATGCTCAGGAAATTGATTCTCCCGTGAAGATCGGCCATCTGCCGGTTTACAACCGTCGATCTAGTTGGGACGTGGTTGTTTATCGGAGACGAAAATAAGTTCTCACCTTCTCGCCAGCACGTCCCGGTAAATCTCCAGATGGTGCGACGCAATGATCTTTGGATGAAAAGAAGTTAGCGCTTTCTTTCTGGCAGTGACTCCGATTTCCTGTCCCAAGGCGCGGTCGTCTAAAAATTGATTCACGATCGTGCGCATAGAATCCAGATTGGTCGGGTCGCAGAGAAAACCTGTCTGCCGGTCCGTGATGAGCTCGGGAATACCACCGACTTCCGATGCAATCACCGGTAACCCTGACGCCATCGCCTCCAGAACGACCATGGGGCAATTGTCCTCCAGTGAAGCAAGCACCAGCAACTGCGCCTGGCTAAGATAGAGTTTCAATCTTTCCCGGTCTGCGAAACCCCCGTAAGTACACCAAGGGCGTTCTGCGAGTAAGTGATCGAACCTTTTCGCATATGGGTCGTTTGAGTCTTTTGACCCCAAGAAAACCAGCCGCTGCTTCCGCATTTCCGAAACGCCATCCATCGCCTCGATGAACGCATTCTGATTTTTTCGTGGAGAAATATTTCCCACATAGAGCATCGTGGGACTGGGTTGCTCCTGGGGGCGAATGTCGAAGAACGACGCATCGACCGCGTTGGGAACCAACCAAGTCCGCCGAGCTAAAGATGTGACATTTTTGCGGGTATAATCTGTGATGCAGACTACACCATCTGTGCGTTGCAAAGAAAAGCGCTCCAGTTTGGCCGCCAGCCAGTAGAATGAAAGTGGACGCGCGTTTTGCATGCCGGCGATTACCTGCATATTTCCGTGAATGGTGAGCACATTGGGATATCCGGAGAGCACCGCACTGATCGCGCAATCGCGCTCGGTTCCCTGTCCATGAACGATGTCAGGTTGAATCTGTTTCAGTGTATTCCGAATAGCACGGATGCAACCTTGGTATCCTGTCCGCAGCCAGCCACTCTTTGGCACATGCAAGCCATGGAACCAGATATTTGGCGCGATTTTCTCGGGAGATTGCACCGGCTTTTGCAGGCAGGAAACCACATGCACCTCGACCTCGGGCAGCATA
Organism: Chthoniobacterales bacterium; assembly: GCA_039930045.1. Taxonomy (NCBI): domain Bacteria; kingdom Pseudomonadati; phylum Verrucomicrobiota; class Spartobacteria; order Chthoniobacterales; species Chthoniobacterales bacterium. The sequence goes on from JBDSQB010000014.1 coordinate 155,628, forward strand.
GCGAAACCTTGCAACAAGGCTTCGGGGGCCGTCCCGAAGTAGGGCGCGCTTCGCTCATACTCCCCGAAATGCTCGCGACTGTCCGTCGTCAGCAGAGCGATTTTCATCTAGGCGAGCTTGCGAAAAACCCGATTGTGCCCCACCTGCAAAATCTCCTCAAACTCCTTGGGCTCGATTTCAGAAGCGACTTGGGATGGGCCGGGATGACCGCCGGTCGCGAAAGCCGGCGGAAGATAAGAGGTCGACAAGCCGGAGTCGTCCAAAACCAATATGCCGCCCGGCTGTAAAGCTCGCGAGCAGGCCAGCAAGTCCGCTAGGGCCACTTCGTAGTCGTGATTCCCATCGATGTAGATGCAATCCCAAGCCCCGTTCCCAATCGCTTCCAAGGCGGCCGGATCAGTGGAGTAAGCTTTTACCAAATTGGGCGGAGTTAGATTGAAATGGACGAAATTTGCGAGAGTGTCCGCTCTGTAATCCAAGTCCTTGCGGTATTGGCTAACGGCGTCGCCGGATGAGGTGAAAGGCGAAATTCCAGTCACCGAACCTTCTATGCCCAGCTTCCTTTGCAGCAATGCGGCTAGGCTGAGGGTTTGTCCTCGATAAACGCCGATCTCCAGAAAATGCCTCGGTCGAAATTCTCGGAATAGCATCCACCACATCACGTGGAAGGCCTCCTCGCCAAAGCCTCGCTGCTCGGCATTGAAATACCGCCGGTGCGCACGGATATCGTCCGGCAGGTGTTTGTAAAAAAAGGCCACACAAGTTTTATAAAACTGGGTGGGATTCCTCAAGCTCTCCCTCCAACGCTCCAGCGCCAGATCGCTTTCGGTGGCCGACGCTGAACTAAGGACGAGCCACTTGGAAATGCATGACTCTAAACGGCGGGGCAGGCTTCGGAGAAATCGATAGGCAGACATGGGCGAAACAGAAAATGGGGGCCAGTGAGAGTCAAATCAATGTCGAATACACCGCCAGCAGACGGTCGCCGTAATCCTGCCAGGTGTTTTGCAGGGCGCCACGGGCATGGGCAGCGTCGCTCATTCGTTGGTTGAGTTCGCGGTCACGCCAGATTTTTAGCATTGCATTGGCGATCTCCTCAGGATTTCTCCCGTTGACGATAAACCCTTCGATTCCGTTCTGAACCAGAGTCGATGCCCCGCCGGCATGAGTGCCGATGAGCGGGAGTCCAGAAGCCAACGCCTCAATCTGGGCACGGGCGATGCCTTCCTCTTGCGACGGAAAAACGAAGGCAGTGCTGCGTTGGAAAAGCTCCGCAATCTCGGGGTGCGACAGATGTTCGATATGAGTGAAAGTCCCATGCCACCGGGGTTTCTCGAGGCGAAAATCCGTTTTGTAGGCTCCCACACACACCAACTCGGCTTCCGGCAACTGGCGTTTTACAATCTCCCACGCGCGGAAGAGATACTGGTGCCCCTTGCGCAGGCAGATCGTGCCGACCGTCACAAAGAGCGGCTTCTCCGGGACTTGTGATCGTTTCTTGAAAATGCTCGTGTCCACACCCATGGGATTGACGAGAACCTTGTCCCCGGAGATCCCGTTGAGAAGCATCGATTCCTTGCAAAAATCCGATTGCACCAGAATCAAGTCCGCGCGCTCCAATTCCCGCGTCATCCGGGCAAACATCCAGGCCGGGATCGGCACACGCTCGCCGGGGCACCAGAGATCGCACTCTCTCTGCCAGAAACCATATTGCGTCACGGGATGACTGTTCGGGCAATCGACCACTTTTAGCATGCCATGTTTGTCCGCCATGTCGAAAGGCTCGGACGCATACCCCATGATCGACTGGACCACATTGGCCCGCGGCACCTTTTGCGCGAGAACCCAGTGTTTCCAAATAGGGAAAAATGCATAGAAGGCGTGTTCGATCCATATCTGCGGAGCCAGATGGTAGAAGGGCTTCATGGCTAGGTGAAAGGGCCAGCAGCGGCGAAAAAACTCCGGAGCGATCCCAGTTCGATTCTTATCGGACATCCAAAACGCAGCCAGAGCTTGGCGGTTTTGAAACGCTTTTGCGGTATTAGGCAGGTGCCATCCCTGACAGAGCCAGACTGATGGCGAAGCGGTTGACAGCATGCTCATTTACTTAGGTAGCCCGGATGGTTGTTTTGCTCGCCGCGGGAACCAAAAAATTGGCCTAGAATATGAGCACTGTAGCGGAGCCAGTTTCCATGGTCGATCTCGCCGCGCAGCCTGGGCAGGGTCTGGTTCTTGAGCGCGCCTCCAAGTTGATAAAGGCCCATTGGGCGATGGCTGGCGGAGCGGGGAGCGGCCTTGGCATCACCATAACCCTTGCGATACATGTAACGGAGAGAGGCTTGATTTTGATTGAGAGTGCAGGCTTCCGGTAGGAAGGCAAAATCATATCCGTGGTCGAGTGCGGTTAGAAGCCAGATCTTGTCCTCAGCAGTGCGAATATTTTCATCAAAACGGAGTGTCTCCCAAACCGCTTTTCGATAGAAAGCGTTGCCGTTCCCGCAGAGATGGATGATTTTTTGGAAGTTATCCTTGCTGTGGAAGCTGATCTTATTTTCTGCCTCAGACAGACCGCTCTTACCGGTGATGGTGGAAGGGCCGTAAATGACAGCCACATTCCCCGGCAAATGCGTTATTTCTGCCCGGTAAAGCTCTAGAAAATTCGGGTTTTGTGGAGTGGCGTGGGAACTGAGCACGAGCACCCAAGGATTTTTTGCCGCCTGGAAACCGAGGTTGAGGGATTTGCTGTAGTTGAAGGGGCTTGGGGCAGGGACGATTCTCGCGCCCGAGCCTTGGGCAATCTGCAAAGTGGCATCCGTGGAACCCGAATCAACGACAATGATTTCATCTCCAGGTGACAGAGCAAGCCGGGCCATGACCTTCGGAAGGGTCTTAGCAGAGTTGAAGGTGCGGATGAGGACTGAAATCAAATACGAGCACATAATCTACAGTTCCGGCTGCTTTCATTCGCATTCACATGGCCGGGGGTGAGTCATTTGGCATGATGTGATTTTACGCCGCGAATCCGATTTAGCAGAGGAAGAGAGAAGTTGTGATACACCAAAACGGAGAAACCAAAGGTCAAGGCCAGCGGAGTCACAGTTTTTAGGATATATACGGTAAATGAACCATGCGTCTGGCCAATTGTTTCCTGGAAAAGATGAACCACGGGCTGATGAAATAGATACCATTCATAGCTTACAATACCCACGAAACGAAGTGCGGGATGAGAGAGGATGCGAGTGGCAAGGCAGGTTGGGTCAAATACGAGAAAGAGCAAAAGGAATGCAGAGAATCCAGACATTAGGTGGAGTGTTTCAACACTCCACCGGGTTGGATGGGCGGGAATGTTGTAAGCATTAGTCCATAAGGCATACATACATAGATTCGTAATCACGAGAATCGCACCTGCATAGCCAAGTATGCTCAATGAGCGAAGCTCGTCTCGCAACGGAAAGACAGACATAAAGATGAACGAGAAGAGGATGCCCCAGCAGAAATAGTCCATTTGGCAGGGGAAGCGGACTATCGAGAATTGAATATTTAGCAAAGATGGTGCGTGGTCTGGCCAAGTGAGTTGCCGGACTATGAGTGGGATGGCTAAAAAAGCTAAAAAAAGCAGCACTGCAGAATGTCTCGCCGTTAATCGCCTTAAGAGAAAAAACAATACCGGCGTGAGAAGATAAAAATGCATCTCAACGACTAAGCTCCAGAAAGGAACCTGAAACCCAACGCCGTCACTTCGAATAAAATTAGGAAGGCCCAGAGCCCACTGGGCTGCCGATTTGATATAGGCAGTATCTGAAAAGCGAACGCAATAGTAAACCGTAAAAATAATCAGCGCGAGGAAATATGGAGGAAGTATCTTCCCCGCCCGGCGGGTTGCATAGCCCGGGATCCACCATAAATGAGGATTTCTGACTTTTTGCCGGAAAAAAGGATAGGAGATAAGGAAGCCAGATAGGACAAAAAAAATAGGAACTCCCATGACGCCGCCCCCGATCAACAAGCCGGCTGTTTGTGAAAGACGGCCTGCATCTGGATTGGTGTAAAAGGCGTGGAAAATAACGACCATTAAAATGGCAACACCCCTTATTCCGTCGAGAACAGCAAAGTGGTTTCCAGTGCTAGTGGGGGCTTCCCAGTTCCGGATGGATTCGCTCATGATCCCAAGACCTCATCAATCCTATCCAGAATGAAGGGATCGGCAGCAGGGGCAAATTTACGGGCAAAGTGAGCCGTTGTGGCCATCATCCGGGGCAGATCATTCGAGGTGAGAATCTTAGGACTGCTTCCGCCGTGGGTCCAATCAATATAACGCAAGTGATCCTGACTGAGCTTGAGTCCGGGCGCATTCGCCAAAACGGTGTGGAAGTAGGATTCCTCGGGGACCAGCACCTTCCGGTAGTGTGGCGCGAGCTTCGTGTCGGTATCGTAAAAACCTAGAATGGCTTGTGCTGATTTGCGGTTGGCACAGAACCAAGCCTCGCCTGCAAAGCAGCGAAGCGTGTCTGAGAAAGGAAGCTGTCCTGTAGTAAAAAATGGATGCTCCAGCCAGTATGCGCGACTCGTAAGCCTCAGGTGCCGACTAATCCATGGCACCCGTAATCTCCGGGAACAAAATAGCTTGTGGCAGTAGCGCAGCCAGTGTGGGCCTTTGTATCCCTCGGGATGGAATGGGTTGGATGGCGTGGGTGTCAGTTTGTCAACGGCAAGATGTTCTATATGGGCATCGTACGGGCTGGCAGCTAGATCTGACAGGATAGTTGCCGCGGGCTTAATGGGATAATCGGCCCCGCTGAGATAGATAAACCAGTCGGGTGTTTTCTCCCCGGAGTAGAGTAGCCGGAGGGCTTTGACCGCTGCCTCAATGCAACTGAAGTCGGCCCACCGGGTGTTCACATGGGGACGGACAACTTTGACGTTATCGGGAAGATTTTGAATGAATTCCTGACTCTTCCCAAAGTCGTGATGGCAGGCAATAGGCGGAAAATCGAACATCCGGTTCAGTGTGCGGATCAGGCGTTCCGTTTGGCTGAGAGGGCTATGTGGGTTTACTAACAGAACGAAACCTAGGGTGGGCATCATGGATGTTTAGAGTGGTTCTGCTGACGGGTAACAAGCTGCTCCCAACGATGCTGCCACTGCGAGCGGAGCCAATGCCCCACCGCGTAATGTAATCCGAAATGTTCTTGAATGAGACGCAGCCGGTTTTGGGCAAATGGTACATCCTGCACCCGGTCAGAAAGTCCGCCGCCCTCGTAATCGGCAATGACCTCGTCCCAGTAAACAGTCTGCACCTGGGGATTCCCTAAGCATTGAAGATTAAAAGCCCAATCGGCATACACTCGATACTTTAACTCGTAGGAGCCTAGCTTGGTGAACAGTTGTTTTTCGTAGAAGATACCTTGGTGGCAGATGTTGGACGTGCATAGACGGTGTTTGGAAAATGATCCGTCGCCCACACGATTCTCTGAGCGGTAACGGACATTCCCGTAGAGAAAACTTAGCTTGCCGGATGGCAAATGGGTAATGCGTTCTGCTGCCTTAGATAATATGCCCGGCTCTAAAAGATCGCCGGCCCCTAAAAAAAGCAAAAAATTACCCTTGGCCAATCCGATGCCTTTGTTCATGGCGTCATAAACCCCAGAATCGGGTTCAGAAATGCTGTGGAGGCGAGGATTATTCTGCGCACGCAGCCATTCGCGTGTTTCATCCGACGACCCGCCATCGATGACCCAATACTCAAATAGGCTGCTCATTTGGCTCATTACCGAGGCGGCCGACTGTACTAGTCCGTCATAAGCATTATAAGTGGGGGTTATGATGGAAAACATCGGCGGCATAAGACTAATAGAGATGTTACTATACAACGGCTTTCTGTGGACTCCGAAAATGGTGGTTGCATGAGATCTGTATTCTTAGATGATGCACTTTATTTCTTAGCATTGGCTGAATTCCCTTTATGAGAAAGAATTTCCAAATATGAAAATAACTACTCTGGAATCTCCTATTCTCCAGCCAGCACCCTTGGGTAGGTGTGGAATGTTTGTCAGTGCGCTATTCTGTGTTCTTGCCTTGGCATTTATTATTTTAACCCAGAGTCCCCATCTGAACAGGCCGCCTTTTGATGCGCATAACTTCCGTCAATCTCAAACATGGAGCACGGTCGAGCTTTACAATGAGACAGGGATTGATCTCTTGAATCCAAGAACAAACTATATAGGGGAGCCAGGCATATTTGTGCTGGAGTTCCCATTATATCAAGCTCTGGCAGCTATGTTAATGAAAGGCTTTGGTCACACCATCGCTGTGGCAAGAGTTTTTAATTTATTAGTCACCCTCGCCAGTGCTGGGATCGTTTTTTTGATGGGACGCCGCATTATGGGAATGCCTTCCGGTCTGCTGGCCGCCCTACTTTACCTGAGTGCCCCTCTCAATTTGACTTACATGTCGTCCGTGCTGATCGATCCGCTGGCAAATCTTGCCGCCTTGGGTGCGTTTTACATGGCGGCGCAGCTTCTCGCCGAAATCCCCCCAAAAACTGTCTGGATTTCACTTTGTTTTTGTTTTTTTGCCATAGTCACTGCCTTGATCAAGGCCCTGTATCTTTTTCCGGTGATTTGTCTGATCTCATTGGCAATCGGTACAGGGGGGCGGGAACAACGAAAGTCGGCGTTGCTGCTTCTAGTATGGCTGGTTCCCTCAGGCATTAGTTTCTTATTATGGAGTCATCATGCAAGCCAGGTTAACAACGCCTCTTTTTTTACAGAGGGGGTTAATCCTCTAGGTCTTCTCGGGTGGGATAAGTTGTTTACTGTCGGGTGGATTGTAGCGATGGCAAAACGCTTCGTTTCGGCCTGTGCGGGACCTCTGGCAGCTCTTCTGATATTGTCTGGATTGCTGTATGCGGCATACGAAGCTTTTCGCACGCACCAAAGAGGAAATTTTTTGGTGGTACTATTCTTCACGTGTGGCGTCGTCATCGGATATTGGCTGGTATTTCCAAATATTAACTATCCGCACGAATATTATAGTTTAATCACAACCCCCTTTTTAGCCTTGGCGGCAGCGGCGGTCATTACGCGGCTGACGGTCAAGTGCCAAACCGTTTTTGCAAGGGCTCCGTTAGCAATTCTGCTTTTTATAGGCATGGGACTAGTGACTAGTGGGACCAATGTATTATTCTTTCTCAAGAGAAACGCCACTCTTCCGATATCTTCCAATCCAAATTTGCTAACTCTGCAGTCGCTCGCAGGGAATGCGTTCCAGCACGGGGACTATGCAATGGTCTTCGTTCAGACAGAACGCAGTCCTGGCGGAGGCAACATGGGAAGCTCACCCGCAGCCATGACAGCTCTTGGCGTGCTTGGGACCTCGACGATTGTGGACGACGCTGCAAATGCGCTCGAGCGGTGGCGTGCTTTTCGTCCTCATTACCACCATCTCCACTACGTAGTTTTTTTCGGAATGCCTCCCGTGCAACAGATCGTCCAAGAATTTTCAGTTCCTGTCTTTACCAACGAGACTGAGAAAATATATGGCTTCGCAGTGCCCAACTTTGAAAGTTCAAAGTCAGAAATAGTCAAGCAGCCAGATATTTGAACCAGCGGCCTAAAGATTTCGGAACTGCCTAATTTTGGTGGAGTCTTCTAAGGTGATAGCAGCCAGTTCCGAAGCCGGGTTGAAGTGTTTCGGTGAAATCATTGCCGAAGATATATCGGCGCTCCACAATCTCAAAGGGTGCAAAAAGTTTCTCCAAGTAAGGTTCGCAAAACGCTCGATGCGCATTGAAGTAGATCCGATTTACGTCATCCACCGGCACCGAAATGTAGAGGTCTCCACCGGGTTCGACGATCCGCTTTAACTCCTCCACCGCCTTGACAGTTCCTTCAGGATCGAGCGGATCGCCGTAACGCCCGAGCCCAATGTGTTCGACCACGCAAAGGCTGGAAACAGACGGAACGCTGGCGTCGGCAAAAGGCAGATCGACAATCGTGCCTTCCTTAAAGGCAAGGCTGGCGAGTGTCACCGGCAAAGGCCGCAGATCGACCATCGTCGTGGGTACGACCTTGGAAAGAAGGGAGACAAACTTGTGATGCGATCCCACGTCGATGTGAGAAGCGGGTTGGGCCTTGAAGATTTTCTCAAATGCCCAGGCGTCTTGGAAGTAATAGCTGGGATCAACCGGGGTGGTGTCGGTTGCATCGTCCAGACAGGGATAAAAATATTTTTCCTGCGGGCGGTCTTCCGCCGGAGAAAGAGCGCAGTACGCCTCATACTGCTGCCAGAATTGTGCCCGTGCCCGGAATCGGCGAAAATGCGCTCGAAAGCCGAAGCGCGGGGGCCAGCAGGCAAATCGCAGCCGGGAAAGGGAGTGATGAAGGCTCATGGAAACGGACTGCTAAAGTAAGCTGAGAAGCGGGGTTAGGAAATACTTTACGGCACCGCATCGACCTGCACGGCGATGGATGGACGGGCGTTCCAGACATTGTTATCGACAAAAATAGTGTTCAGATAGGTGTCGGCGAAAATCCGATAGTTCTTCGAGATCATGAAGTCGATGATCGGCGCAATTTTGCGTTCGATGGTGTTTTCCAGCGTCTCGATACAAAACGCGGTGGGGCGACATTTTTCAAAATTGAAACTTTGCAGGATTATCAAATCCCAGCCTTCGGTATCGAGAGAAACGAGATGAAGAACCCCGGGGAGATGATGCTCGATCACGTCGTTGACGTTTGCGACGGGAATTTGCAGGCACTGCGTGTTCACCCTTCCATTGGCGATTTGCTCATCCCGAATTTCGGGTGAGAACGTGTTCATTGTCGCATTGTCGAAAACATAAAATTCCAGACTTGTGTCCTCGCCTGTGGCGACGCCAATGTTGAGGCAGACATCTCTGGGCCTTTTTTGCTGAATACGCTGATGTAGAGTGGGATCGGGCTCCACGCAGACGCCTCTCGCACCTTGTTTGTAAAAGAGATAGGTATTGCTTAGGTAGGTGGGATGATGCGCCCCGATGTCCAAGTAAGTCGGATGAGGCACTCCCAACAAATCAAACAAAAATCGCAGAACGCGATCCTCGCCGGCTTGCGCGTAGCTTTCTTGCGTGTGCTCAAATTTGATGGCCGAAGCCAACCTTTTGAGGAGTCGTATGCCTTTCATATCGTCCAAGGAAGAATGGGAGCGAGCAGGCCCGGTCTTTTGGCTGTCCACAGTGGAGAGGAACTGAGCCCACCCTGAATGTTGAGGCTGATGGCGGGGCTGTTGCCGGGCGGGAACAGCCATTCGCGGTGGTGCAGGCCACCGATCAGTTCGATCCGGTAAATGCCTTCATTGAGGAAGTGAGACGGCATGCGTGTTTTCAAAATATTCTCTCCTTTAGAAAGGGAAGGCCAATTTTCGGAGTCGGTGTCTGTTTGATAGGACCAAAAAAGAAGCTCGCCACTCTCCGCATAAATGGCGCAGCCGATCGTGAGGGAGGGATCGGGGTTTTCAACACGTGCTTTAAGATAAATCCAAATCTCCGACTCGTTGGATACAGGCATGGTCAGTAGATCGCCGTTCCTGTTTCCCAAATAGAATTCCTCAGGTGAGAAGTAAGGATTGCTAGTGGAGGTGTTTGCCGGCTTCCAACTCGCCACACCCTTCGTTTCTGCGTCAGTTCCGCCAAATAGATAATTTTGGGTGACTTCGCGAATATCCCGGCTGTCGGCCTTGATGCGGCCGGAGTCGAGTTGGATCACTCTACTGCAGAGTTGCTCGATAGCATTGATCTGGTGGCTGACGAATAACACCGTTCGCCCAGACGACGTTACCTGGCCCATTTTTCCGAGGCATCTTTTCTGGAAGGCGGCGTCGCCCACGGCGAGGACTTCATCGACGATCAAAATCTCCGGCTCGAGGTGGGCGGCCACGGCAAAGGCGAGTCGCATATACATGCCCGAGCTGTAGCGCTTCACCGGGGTGTCGAGAAATTTTTCGACCTCGGCAAAGGCGACGATCTCGTCAAATTTGGAGCGCACTTCCATGCGACTCATGCCGAGGATGGAGCCGTTTAGGTAAATGTTTTCGCGCCCGGTCAACTCCTGGTGAAACCCGGTGCCGACTTCCAATAAACTGGCGACGCGCCCGTGGAGATCGATGCTGCCGGTGCTGGGTTCCGTGATTCGGCTAAGGAGTTTGAGCAAGGTAGATTTGCCCGCTCCGTTGCGGCCAATGATGCCCACTGCCTCGCCTTGTTTGATGTCAAAGGAGACCTCTTTGAGAGCCCAGAATTCTTCCCGTATGGCCGGGGCAATGCTGTCCTTGTCATGAAAAAGCGACGTGAGTTTTCCAGCCAGCGCCTCCCGCACCGTCTTGTAGCGGTGAGTCTCGCGCTGATGTCGGATCAGATACTTCTTGCCGAGTTCTTTGACGCTGATGGCGATGTCAGACATGGTGAAGCAGAGCGAAACTTGAATCGCGGGCATCCAAGAAAGAAGTAAAGCGGAAAAAGCCGCGAAGGAATGCCGACCTGCTATGCACAAGCGTTTCGATCCATGATCCCGATGCCACACATGGACCATCGGGGGAAGTCGTGTGTCCGTTGAGAGAAGGGCGTCTGCCCGTTGGGGGAAAGCGGCGAGCCCGTTGGGGGAAGTCAGTTGCCCGTTGGGGGAAGTCAGTTGCCCGTTGGGGGAAGTCGGTTGCCCGTTGGGGGAAGTCGGTTGCCCGTTGGGGGAAGTCGGTTGCCCGTTGGGGGAAGTCGGTTGCCCGTTGGGGGAAGTCGGTTGCCC